>CAYSVF010000449.1:0-2560 GCA_964434415.1 uncultured Parvibaculum sp. | reverse complement strand
ACCATGATCCTGTCGGCCGCCGCGACCGAGCGCATGGCGGCAAGCGTGGAGGACGAGAAACCACCATCTCCCGCAAGGCTCATATTGGCGATGCGCGCATTCACCGAACCGTAGGAAGGATTGTTGCCCGCAACGATGTTCAGTGCGGCGCCGATATCCGCGTCGGAGGCCGAAACGTCTCCCGTCGCCGATTTGGTGAAGACGTTGATGTCGTAGAGATATGAGTTGAAAGCCACGCCGTGAACGCCATTGCCATCGCGCACTGCGGCCGCGATGGAGGCAACAGATGTTCCGTGGTCGGCAAGTCCGCCGGATGGGTAGTAGCCCGTCGTGTCGATATAGTCGCGCACCCGGCCCGACAGCTCCGAACTCGTTTCGGAAATGCCGTCGTCGATGATCGCGATATTGATGCCGTTGCCCGTCGCCCCCAGCAGGTAGGCACCGTCGGCATGAATGCCGTCGAGATAGGTCGAGTTGCCGTATTCCGCCGTCCGGATGGGAGCGACCGGCGTTCGCACGACAGGCGAGGGAATTTCCACAAGGGGATCGAAAATAGGCGACGGGGTCGGAGAAGGAGACGGGGATGGCGGCGCATCGCCCCCACCGCCGCCGCCGCCACAACCGGAAAGAGCAAGGGCGGCGCCTGCGACAAGCAAAGCAGCGAGGCAGGTTTTCAGAGGGGAACGGTGAAGAGGCAGGCTCACTTGTCCGTCATCACCCATAGAGTTTTCCCCCGGTTCACATCTGCTCGGACCTCCAGAGAAAAAGCCTATTCGCCAAGGCGAAGCGATTGTGCCGTCATTCGTCGCAATATGTCGGAAATGTAAGAGCCTTCTTACATTGGATCGCCTCCAGACAACGCGGAGAGGCGCGTTCGTCCCGCACCGCAGCATCGCCCGGACAGTTTGCCGCATTCTTCTGGCGATCAAAATGACAATACTTTTCTTATGGGTATTCGCCCGAAGCAAGAACAACCGACCGCGGCAGAGACCGGAAGAGAAATCGGGAAGATGGCGAAGATCAAATATATCGAGTTCAACGGGACGGAGCATGACGTCGACGTCCCCAACGGTCTTACCGTGATGGAAGGCGCGCTGCGCTACACCATTCCGGGTATCGACGGCGATTGCGGCGGGGCCTGCGCCTGCGCCACCTGCCATGTCTATGTTGAGGATGGCTGGTTCGACAAGCTGCCCGAGATGGAAGAACTCGAACGCGACATGCTGGATTTCGCCTTCGACGTCGCCGACAACAGCCGACTTTCCTGCCAGATCAAGGTTGACGAAACGCTCGACGGACTCGTGGTGAAAACGCCTGCCCGTCAGTACTGAATTCCGTGCGTTGAGAAGAAAGAGGACGGGAAAACATCCGTCCCGAGAACAACACCGCTAAAGGCGGCCAACCAGGAGAAGGACGATGAGCGCAAATACGGAGCATGAGGTCGTCACCAAAGGCGACTGGCGCGTCAGCATGACGCCGGACGACATCTACAAGAACCCCATGGATATCGCATGGACGTTCAAATACATGTTCTCCGAAGACAAGGTCGAGGATCTCTACAACCGGGCGAAGCAGAACCAGTGGGACAGCGATGAGCTGCTGCCCTGGGATACGGAAGTCGATCCCTCCAAGCCGCTGGTGAACGACCGGTCGGACATCTATCACCAGATGCCCTTCTTCAAGAAACTGTCGAAGTCGCAGCAGGAAACCTTTACCGCGCATTCGACGGCGCAGCTTCTCTCGCAGTTTCTGCATGGCGAGCAGGGCGCGCTGATGACGGCAGCCTGCGTGACGCATTCCGTGCCGGATGAAGGGGCGAAGCTCTATGCCGCGACCCAGACCATGGACGAAGCCCGCCATGTCGAGGTCTATTCGAAATATTGCGACAAGATCGCCATGGTCTATCCCATGTCGCCCTGGCTGAAGCAGCTCATCGACGCGACGCTTCAGTCCGACCGCTACGAGAAGGTCATGATCGGCATGAACATGATCGTGGAAGGCCTCGCGCTTGGCGCCTTCAACAACATGTACCGGTCCACCACCTGCCCGCTGCTGAAGAAACTCACCTTCAATGTGATGCGCGATGAATCCCGTCACGTCTCATTCGGGCATGTGTTCCTCGGCCCGGTCTTCAAAGAGCTGCCGGAAGACGAGCTGGAAGATCTTGCCGAATTCGCCTTCGGCGCGGTCAACATTCTGGTGCAGGCGCAGACGGCGGGTACGATCGCCAACAAGGTCGATCCCGGCTTCATGGAAGTGCTCGAGAACAGCAATATCGACGCCGATGATTTCTTCAAGGGTCTGAAGGAAGCCCAGGAAGCCGGTATCACGCAGGCGCTTCCGCCCGGACAGGTGCATGCGCTGGAAGACCTGATGATGCCTGCGCTGGCGCGTGTCGGCCTGCTGACGCCGACCATCCGCAAGGAATACGAGGAAGCGGGCATTCCCATCGCGGAGGACCAGCGTGTCCTTCAGGCGATGGAAGGTGGCCACCCGACGGGCGAGGTCGCGGCGGCCGACGCGGGCGTTAGGTTCCGCGCCATGACCACAGCCCCCCACA
>CAYSVF010000448.1:1318-2564 GCA_964434415.1 uncultured Parvibaculum sp. | reverse complement strand
TACCGACCACGATCTCGCTCTCGAGATCGATGGGACGATCTGCGAGCCCGGTTCCGGCTTCACCGGAAGCGAGGCGCAGAAATCGTTGGGCTTCGGCATCGATACGCTCGACATTGAAGGTGCGCTTTCATCCGTCGGGCTGGTCGAGGAGGAGATAGAAGCGGGCCTCTTCGATGACGCGATTGTCGAGATGTTCCTTGTAAACTGGCGCAGTCCGGGCGACTTCGCTCTCGTCCGCAAGACGACGATCGGAACGATCACGCTGCGCGACGGTGCATTTCTCGCAGAGCTGAAGAGCCGCATGCATACGCTTGATCAGCCGAATGCGCGATACCTAACCCGGGCTTGCGGTGCTGAGCTCGGCGATTCCCGTTGCGGGTTCGACGTTGGGACCTCAGGTTTTGCGGGGGCTGGCGAGCTCTTTGGCCAGATCGCGCCCGATGCCTATCGCGTGAGCGGCTTGGACGGGTTTGAAGCTGACTGGTTTACGCATGGTGTTCTGACCTGGACCAGCGGTCCGCGCAACGGGCGGGTGGAACGCATTGCCGACCACCGCAGGCAGGGCGAGGATGCGCTGCTCTACCTGGTGCCGGTCGAGGGAGTTCAGCCGGAGCCGGGCAATACGTTCAGCATTCTTGCCGGTTGCGACAAGAGTTTCGCAAGTTGCAGGCAAAAATTTGCTAATCATCTGCGCTTCCGAGGCTTCCCACACTTGCCCGGCAATGATTCCGCCTATGCCTATGTGAGCGACGGCCTTGTCTTTGATGGCGAGCCGCTGGTTCCGTGATTGATCCTATACGCGGGCGGGTGCTGGCTGAGACCCGCACCTGGTTGGGGACGCCCTACAGGCATCTCGCAAGCCGCAAGGGAATAGGGTGCGACTGCATCGGTCTGGTACGCGGCGTGTGGCGGGCTCTTTATGGCGCGGAACCGGAGCCCATTGGCGTCTATCTGCCTGATTGGGCAGAGGCGGGGCCCGGTGAACCACTGCTGGAGGGGCTGAAGCGGCACTTTATCGCAAGGCCCGGAAAGGCGCCTTTGCCCGGCGATGTGCTCGCCTTCCGATGGCGCTCCGGTCTGTGTGTAAAGCATGTCGGCATTCTCGATCAGCACGGCCGCCTCGTCCATGCCTATCAGGGCAAGGCGGTCGTGGCGTCCGCAATGGTGCCGCAATGGCGTCGCCGCATCGCCGGTATGTTCGCCTTTCCTCCCATCCCGAACGAATTTTGAGAGAGTTTGAATGGCG
>CAYSVF010000448.1:0-1308 GCA_964434415.1 uncultured Parvibaculum sp. | reverse complement strand
CGACAGTTCTTTTGCAGGCGGCGGGCGCGGCGCTGGGCGGTGCGCTCGGCCCCATAGGATCGGCGGTCGGCTCCGCCATCGGCGCATTTGCCGGCTACGCGATCGACACTGCCATCCTGAATGGAATGCAGCGCATAGACGGGCCAAGGCTGACTGGCGCGCGACCGTTTTCGGCGGAAGAGGGCGTCGCTATTCCCCGCGTCTACGGGGCGGCGAGGATGGGAGGTCTGATAATCTGGGCCACGCGCTTCGAGGAGGCGCGCGAAACGTCACGGCAGGGGATGAAAGGCCCGCGTCTGACAGAATATGCCTACTACGCGAACGTGGCTTTCGCGCTGTGCGAAGGCGAGATTGCCGGCGTTCGGCGTATCTGGGCGGATGGCAAGGAACTCGACCAGACACTGCACGAGATCCGGGTCCACACCGGGTCCGAAACGCAGGAGCCGGACCCTTTGATCGAGGCCAAGCAGGGCGAGGGAAATGCGCCCGCTTATCTCGGTACCGCCTATGTTGTCTTCGAGCGCTTTCCCCTTGCCGACTATGGCAACAGAATCCCTCAATTGCAGTTCGAGGTGTTGCGACCGGTAGGGGAGTTCCACAAGCGGGTGCGCGGCGTTGCACTGATACCCGGCGCGACCGAGTACGGACTGTCGCCAGTGCCAGTGACGCGCGAAAAGCAGGCCGGTGAAACAATCGCTCTCAATCGCCACGTGCTCCATGGCAAATCGAACATCTCCGCCGCGCTCGACGAATTGCAGATGCTGTGCCCGAACCTCGAGCATATCGCGCTGGTCGCGTCATGGTTCGGCGATGACCTTCGCGCGGGCGATTGCAAGATCAAGCCCATGGTCACTGACAACACGTCGACGGGATTTTCCTTGCCGTGGGTGGTGTCCGGTGTGACGCGGGAAAACGCCGATAAGGTGTCATACTTCGACGATGGCGCGGCCTACGGAGGAACCCCATCTGACAAGACGGTCATTGACGCCATTACGGAGATCAGGGAACGCGGTCTCAAGGTGACACTCTATCCGTTCGTCATGATGGATATTCCGCCGGAGAACGACTTGCCGGACCCGCATAGTGGCGATGTTCAGGCACCCTATCCATGGCGGGGCAGAATTTCGTGCTACCCCGGCCCGATGCAGCCCGGCACCGCCGACAAGACGGCGACGGCCCGCGCTCAGGTCGCGGCATTTTGCGGAGACGCATCAGGAACGGATTTTGCCGTCCTGGCGGAGGAGGGCGCACCGCCAACGATCACGTTTTCGGGTGCCGCCGAAGAATGGAGCTATCGTCGCTTTCTGC
>CAYSVF010000447.1:0-2568 GCA_964434415.1 uncultured Parvibaculum sp. | reverse complement strand
AAGATGTGACGCTGCCGCCGGAAGTGACCGATGTCACCGGCCTGATCGACTGGCAGCGCCAGCGCGACGTAGGCTATGAAGGGGCCTTCGTGGATTTGAAGGTCATACGCTGCGCGGTCAATCAGGAACATGCCGATCTCGACGCATCGATCGCCGGCGCGCAGGAAGTGGCCTTCTTCCCGCCGGTGACGGGCGGGTAATCCCATGATCCGCGTCCAGACAGAGGATTTCGATATCGGCGCCGAAGTGGCCGCCCTCTCGAAAGACCGCCGCGACATCGGCGCCGTCGTGACCTTTTCCGGCACGGTGCGCGACAAGACGGGCGATCTCCTGGCGCTGGAACTCGAACACTATCCCGGCATGACCGAGAAGGAACTCGCGCGCATCGAACAGGAAGCGCAGGAGCGCTGGCCGCTGGAGGCAAGCCTCATCGTGCACCGCGTGGGCCGTCTCCTGCCCGGCGAGAATATCGTGCTCGTCGTCACCGCCTCCGCCCACCGGCAGGCGGCCTTCGAGGCGGCAGAATTCCTGATGGACTATCTCAAGACCCGTGCGCCCTTCTGGAAGCGCGAGGAAACGGCTTCGGGCGGCGACTGGGTGGATGCGCGCGACAGCGACGACACGGCGGCGGCGCGCTGGACAAAAAAATAGGGCCGCCCGAAAGCGACCCCATCTTCAATTAATGCCGGCTTATCAGCCGTTGGCGACTTTCGCCTGCGTCTGATGCGCATGTACGGCAGCCGTATAATCCTTGTGCAGATTTTCGGAGATCTCGCCCGGCGTGAACTTGTACGGGCCGATCTCGCCGACCGGCGTCACTTCCGCCGCCGTGCCGGTGATGAAGCACTCGGAGAAATCCTTGAGCTCGTCCGGCATGATGTGGCGCTCCACGATCTCGATGCCGCGCGCCTTTGCCAGGCCGATCACCGTCTGACGGGTGATGCCGTCGAGGAAGCAATCGGGCGTCGGCGTGTGAATGACGCCATCCTTGATAAAGAAGATGTTGGCGCCGGTCGCTTCCGCCACATAGCCGCGGTAATCGTACATCAGCGCGTCGGCATAGCCCTTCTTCTCCGCCGCATGCTTGGACAGCGTGCAGATCATGTAGAGGCCAGCCGCCTTCGCATGGGACGGCGCCGTTTCCGGCGACGGCCGCTTGTACTTGGCAATGTCGAGGCGGATGCCCTTCTTGCGCTGCTCGGGATCGAAATAGGACGGCCATTCCCACGCCGCGACCGCGAAGTTGATGCGGTTGTGCTGCGCGGAGACGCCCATCATCTCGCTGCCGCGCCATGCGACGGGACGGACATAGGCATCGACGAGCTTCTGCGCGGCGAGTTCCGTCCGACACGCCTCGTCGATCTCTTCCACCGTATAGGGAATTTCGAAGCCGAGAATTTCCGCGGAATCGATCAGCCGCTGCGAATGCTCGCGCAGCTTGAAAATCTCGCCGCCATAGGCCCGGCACCCCTCGAATACGCAGCTGGCATAGTGAAGCCCGTGCGTCAGCACATGCACCTTGGCATCCGCCCACGGCACAAGCTCGCCGTTGAACCAGATGAAGCCGTCGCGTTTGTCGAAGGGAATATCTGCCATGATTCCGCTCCCTGGCGTTATGTTGTGAGGCTCGCTTGGGCTCGATTTCGCCATAGACATTATGGCCGCCTCTTTCGGTATATCCGGTGGAGCCTCTTGCGGGCCCGGCCGCATATCCCGCTTGGGTGTTATGGGGCTGTCTATATTATCGTCTGGAAGAATCGAGGATGCCACCCGCCCTTCGGGGGCATGCACTTACTCAACCCAGCGAGCGAAAGAGAAGCTAGCGCTGCGGAAAAAATATGTCAATATGGCTGACATAAAATCATGCCGATTGCGACACCGGTGAAAAAGCACGTGACCAAGGAGACGCCCGCCCCCGAAAGGGCCCGAGAGACCGCCCCCGCTGAAAAAGGCGCGGACCCGGCCGATGAGGCCGATGATGCGACACGCCTTGTGGAGGCGATCGAGCTCCTGTTTTTCGCCTATCGGGACTTTGTCGCCGATCCCGACCAGGTGCTGGCGGCCTATGAAATTCCCACGGGCTCGTTGGGTCGCGCCCACCATCGCGTCATCCATTTCGTCGGCCGCAACCCTGGGATGAGCGTCGCAGAACTTCTCTCGATCCTCAAGATCACCAAGCAGAGCCTGGCGCGCGTGCTGCGCCAGCTCATCGACGAAGGATTTATCGAGCAGCAGCGCGGGCCGGAGGATGCGCGGCAGCGGCTGCTGTTCCTGACCGAAAAGGGCGCGGCGTTCGAGACCGCCCTCTCCAACCCGCAGAGGGTACGCTTCCAGCGGGTGTTCGCCCAGGCCGGCCCGGAGGCGTCGCGGTCGTTCTGCGACGTCCTGCTGCAACTCATCGACGAGGACGAGCGCGAACAGGTTCTCAAGCTGGTGAACGGCGCGCCCCGGGACGCCCGCTAAACCAAGAGAGGCCCGCTAGAGCTTGGCAAGTTGTCCCCGGTCCGCGGCAGGGGCGCGACGCTTGAGCATTGCCTCTGGACCGGGCAGGAGGTACAACGCCGGCGC
>CAYSVF010000446.1:0-2571 GCA_964434415.1 uncultured Parvibaculum sp. | reverse complement strand
TCCTTGAAGCGGCCGTCATAGGCCTTGAGGATCGTGTTCTTGGTCGAGAGATAGACGGGATATTTGCGGGGCAGGGCATATTTGAAGCAGGCGCGGGCGAAGTCGCGGATGCTGTCGTCCAGATTGTACATGCCCATGGCGACGCCGGAGGCGGGGAAGTCGAAGACTTCTTCCTCGATCGTCTCCGAGCCGTCTTCGGACACCCATTTCATCATCAGCTTGCCCTTACCGGGCACGCGGAAGTCGGTGGCGCGATACTGATCGCCGAAGGCGTGACGGCCGATCACGATCGGCTCCGTCCAGCCGGGAACGAGACGCGGAATGTTGCGGCAGATGATCGGCTCACGGAACACGGTGCCGCCCAGAATGTTTCGGATGGTGCCGTTGGGCGAACGCCACATCTTCTTCAGGCCGAATTCCTCGACGCGCGCCTCGTCCGGCGTGATCGTCGCGCATTTCACGCCGACGCCGTAATGCTTGATGGCCTCGGCGGAGTCGACCGTCACCTGGTCGTCCGTTTCGTCGCGGTGCTCGATCCCGAGGTCGAAATATTTCAGATCGATGTCGAGATAGGGAAAGATGAGTTTGTCCTTGATCAGCTTCCATATGATCCTGGTCATCTCGTCGCCATCGAGTTCGACGACCGGATTTTTCACTTTGATCTTGGACATGGAGTTACCCTTCGAAGCATAACGGACGGGGGGGTCGGCGAGGACCTGCGGGGGCGGTCTTACAGCAAGACCGAGCGTGGCTCTCCTATAACACCGCTGGCGGATTGATTAAAGACAGGCGATCCCTTATTGACGCAGGCTTGTTTGTTCAAAAACGCATGTCGGAGCAATGGCCGGAACGGATCGTAGAAAGTCGGGTATGACGCTGGGTGAAGAAGGCCCGGCCATTGTGCTGGTGGCGCCGCAGCTTGGCGAAAATATCGGCACGGCTGCCCGCGCCATGCTCAATTTCGGGCTCACCGATCTGCGACTCGTCAGCCCCCGGGACGGATGGCCCAATGGCCGTGCCGTCGCGGCCTCGGCGGGCGCCGATATCGTGATCGACAATGTGCGCGTTTTCGAGACGACGGCCGATGCGGTGGCCGATCTCGATTATGTGCTGGCCACCACGGCGCGCCCGCGCGACATGGTGAAGCTGGTCTATACGCCGGACCGCGCGGCGGCGCGGCTCAGGGAGGCCTTTGCCGGCGGGGGCAAGGCGGGCGTTCTTTTCGGGCCGGAGCGGACGGGGCTCCATAATGACGATGTGGCGCTGGCCGACGCGGTGCTGACGGTGCCGCTCAATCCGGCCTTTTCCTCGCTCAACCTTGCCCAGGCCGTGCTGCTGATGAGCTATGAGTGGCACAAGGCCGCGGACAGGACGGAGGCCGAAACGCTGGAAATGCGCGAGGGCAGGCTCGCCACCAAGGAAGAACTGCTCATGTTTTATGCGCATCTGGAGCGCGAACTCGATGCGCATGGCTTTTTCCGGACCGACGACAAGCGGCCGGGCATGGTGCGCTCGATCCGCAATCTTTTCGGGCGGGCGGGCATGACCGAGCAGGAGGTGCGGACCTTCCGCGGCATCGTCGCCTCGCTGGTGCGCAAGGTGCCGAAGGGCGATGGGCCGGAAGAGGGGTGAACCCTCTGATTCTGCCGGGAAAACTCCGCCCTTAAGGCCGGGCATGCGGATTGACACGGGCAGGGGCAGACGCTAGAAGAGCGGCCTTACGGGACTGGCCCATGGCCGGTCCCCGTTTCATATGAGAATACGCACCCGAGGGCCGGATACGCTTTACGCCGGTTCCTGTCGGTCTCAGAGCAATTTGAGGCAGAGGAGGGCGCGTTTCCTTGGTTTTTTGAAAGGAAACAGCGATGTCAAAGCGCATTGCCGCCAAGCATAAACTCGACCGCCGTATGGGCGAAAACATCTGGGGTCGTTCCAAGAGCCCGGTGAACCGCCGCGATTACGGCCCTGGCCAGCACGGCCAGCGCCGCAAGGGCAAGCTTTCCGACTTCGGCGTGCAGCTTCGCGCCAAGCAGAAGCTCAAGGGTTTCTACGGCAACATCACCGAAAAGCAGTTCCGCGCCATCTACAAGGAAGCCGAGCGTCTTCGCGGCGATACGGGCGAAATCCTGATCGGCCTGCTGGAGCGCCGTCTGGACGCCGTCGTCTATCGCGCCAAGTTCGTGCCGACCGTCTTCGCCGCCCGCCAGTTCGTGACCCATGGTCATGTGAAGGTGAACGGCAAGCGCGTGAACATTCCGAGCTATCGCGTCCGCGAGGGCGACGTGATCGAGGTGAAGGACGCCTCCAAGCAGATGGGTCTCGTGCTCGAAGCCATCCAGAGCCCGGAACGCGACGTGCCGGACTACATCGACGCCGATCACGACAAGCTGATCGCCAAGTTCGTGCGGACGCCGGGCTTCTCCGATGTGCCCTATGCGGTGCAGATGGAACCGAACCTCGTCATCGAATTCTACTCGCGGAGCTAATAGCAGCGCGAAACGCCGAATACGAAAAGGCCGCTCTTTCGAGCGGCCTCAGACAGCTGACAAACCCCGTCAAATTTTGGCGGGG
>CAYSVF010000445.1:0-2571 GCA_964434415.1 uncultured Parvibaculum sp. | reverse complement strand
GCACGGCGGGCCGCGCGGCGACATTCTTCATCCAGCGCTCGATATTCTCGCCCTCGCCTACAATGTCCGGCCGGGCCTGGCGAATGAGGTCGAAACCGACCGCAACCCAGGGATAGGTCGCCATATCGGCGATGGAATAATCCCCGCCCAGATAATCCGCCTGCCCCAGACGACCGTCCATTACCTTCAGCAGGCGGGCGCTCTCGGCGACATAGCGGTCGATGGCATAGGGGATCTTCTCGCTGGCGGTGTTCAGGAAATGATTGGCCTGCCCCATCATCGGGCCGACGCCGCCCATCTGCCACATCAGCCATTCCAGAGCCTTGGCGCGCTGACCGCCCTTCGCGGCGAGGAACTTGCCCGTCTTTTCCGCGAGATAGACGAGGATCGCCCCGGACTCCATGAGCGTCAGCGGCGCGCCGCCATCGCCCTCGCGATCGACGATGGCCGGGATACGCCCATTGGGTGAAATCTTCACAAATGCCGGGTCGAACTGCGCCTGATTGCCGAGATCCACCGGATGCACTTCATAGGGAAGCCCGGTCTCTTCCAGCATGATGGACACCTTGTATCCGTTGGGCGTCGTCCAGGTATAAAAGTCGATCATGAGAGCCTCCCAGCTGCCTGAATTGAGCAATCAAAGCGATATGGGCAGCGCAACGCTCCATTGCCAGCCATGCGCGGCGGCATTGCCGAAATTGTGATCGCAAGCTGAATTGAGATCCGTCTAGCGCACCTCGAAACGCCCGGAATACGGCTCGTCGGGGCCGATCTCCTCCACGGCGCGAACCGAGGCCATACGTGGCCCTTCGCGGCAGGCGGCCATCATTTCGGAGATACGCTCCTCAGGGCCTGAAAAGACCGCCTCGACATCGCCGTCGGCCAGATTGCGCACCCAGCCGGAAAGACCGAGAGCCGATGCCCGGCGCACCGTCCAGGCGCGGTAGCCCACGCCCTGAACCCTGCCGCTGATCCGCACGCGTACGGACCGGTTTTCGGTCATCTGCGGCCTTCCTTTCGCCGCCGCGCGGGACGCGCGCCCCGGCGCCGGCATTCAGTATTTCGCCGTTACCTCGACATGATGGTGACGATGCGTCGGACAGACATTCGGCTCGATCCGGTATTTGCCCGCGGGCAGTTTCGTTCCCACCGCGCTCTCCGGCGTGATGAACGCTGCCACCTGTTCGCTGCCCTGATAAAGGGTGAACCCATAGGTGCCGTCGGTGACGCGCGTAATCTCGCCCGCTTCGGGCAGAACGAGGTCGCGGCCCCACTCGCGCTCGGTTCCGTACTCGTCATGCTTGACCACCGAGCCCGTGCCGGTGACGGAAGCTGCGAAAGCTGCCTGAGGCGCCGCGACCAGAGCCGCTGCCAGAGCGAGTGCGAGCCATCGGCCCGTGCTATTGTTTCCCATCATCTTGCTCCCCTCGTCCAAAAAGAACAGCGCACCCGCGAAGATCGCGGATGCGCTGCAAGCCTAGCACACCGTCGCGGGACATGAAGTCCCGCCCATGTGCCGCATCTTATTTTGCGCGTTGCCCGAAAAGGATCTTGCGAGCCTTCTCGGCGTCTTTGGTCTTGTCTCCCAGGGTGCCCTGACGCAAATCGCGCCCCAGAGCGAACCCTCTGCGAACGGCCGGACGGGCGCTTACCCGTTCGAACCATTTTTTGAGATGTGGAAAATCCTCAAGCTGCTGACCCTGGTTTTTGGCGGGTACGACCCAGCCCCAGCAAGCCATGTCTGCGATGGAATAACGGCCGGCAAGGTAATCGCGGTCCTTCAGGCGCTTGTTCATAACGCCATAGAGCCGGTTCACCTCATTCGTGTACCGCTTGATCGCATACGGAATTTTCTCCTGAGCGTATTGCCGGAAATGATGAGCCTGGCCGGCCATTGGCCCCAGCCCCCCCATTTGCCAGAACAGCCATTGATCGACCTCAACCCTCTGCCGTTCGTTTGCGGGGTAGAACTTCCCCGTCTTGCGGCCGAGATATTGCAGGATTGCACCGGATTCGAAGATCGAGATGGATTTCCCCCCCGGGCCATCCGGATCGACGATGGCGGGCATCCTGTTGTTCGGCGCGATCTTGAGAAAGGATCGCTTGAACTGGTCGCCAATGCCGATATTCACCGGCTTCATCACATAGGGAAGCCTGCACTCCTCCAGCATGATCGAAATCTTCCAGCCGTTGGGTGTCGGCCAGTAATAGAGTTCGATCGGCTTTTCGGAGGAGCGCACGACCCCGGCCGAAGCGGACCGCTTCGCCGGGGCCGTTTTACGAGTAGCCCCCTCGGATGATTTCCGGCGCGCAGCCATTACTTCTTGGCTGCCGTCCTGCGACGGGTCGCGGGCTTGCGGGCCGCCGTCGTCCGGCGCGTCGCGGTGCGACGAGCGGGAGCCTTGCGAACCGTCGCGCGACGAGTGGCAGACGTCTTGCGAGCAGTGGTCTTGCGCGCAGGCGCCTTCCGGGCCGCCGTCTTGCGCGCTGCGGGCTTCTTCGCAGCGGTCTTGCGAGAGGTCGTGTTCTTGGACGCAGGCTTGCGGGCCGTGGTCTTGCGAGCCGCCGTCT
>CAYSVF010000444.1:0-2574 GCA_964434415.1 uncultured Parvibaculum sp. | reverse complement strand
AGTGTGCGGAGCGCCATGTCGGTCTCTTCCTCGGCCAGCGCGCGGCCCGTCGTCCATTTGCCGCCCAGCGCCGAGATCAGCCCCTCGATCCCGTCGAGCTTCGCATGGTCGCAGACTTCCGCCTCGCGGCTTGCCGTATAGGAGTTCTTTTCCTCGCCTTCCGCGCTGTCGTCGATCAGCGGGCGCAGCCCCGCATAGAAATGGATCACGTCGTCGCGCGTCAGTTGCAGGCCCGGCAGGCCGTTATTCACGACACGGAGGAAATCCTCGATATCCTCTTCCGTCACGCCCACCTTGTCCGGATCGCCTTCATAAAGCTTGTCGGTCGTGCCGATGATGGTATGGCCGCGCCAGGGAATGACGAAGAAATGCCCGCCGATATCGGACTGGATGGCGAAGGCATATTTGCCGGAAATGTCGCGGGTGATGATGTGAATGCCCTTGGAGCGCATCAGGCGGCGCGAGGGTTTGTGTTCCTCCGCCATGCCGATCATCTTGTCGGCCCAGGGCCCGCCGCCGTTTACCACCACGCGGCCCTTGATCATGTGGGTCTCGCCGGTCAGGCGGTCGGTCACGTCCACGCCGGAAATGCGTTTCGTGTTGCCGCTGGCGCTTGCTTCCGTCACGAAGCGCGTCACTTCCGCGTAATTGGCGACCGTCGCGCCATATTCCACCGCGCCCATCAGTACCGACAGGCAGAGCCGTTCCGGCGCGAACATCTGGCAGTCGTAATAGATCTTGCCGCCGGTCAGCCCGTCGCGCGGCAGGCTGGGGATGAGGTCCAGCGTCTCGCCCCGCGAGATGGAGCGGAAGCCGGGCAGCTTCTTGTCCGTGTCCGACAGCCAGTTCCGGTCGTAGGACAGGAGATCGTAAAAGGTGAGGCCGACGGACAGCACCACCGGTCCCTTCATGCCCCAGCCATAGGTCGGGATCACGAAGGGCAGGGGATGCACCATATGCGGCGCGACCTGCTCCCAGACCCGGCGCTCGCGCAGCGATTCGCGCACCAGCTTCAGCTCCCCGTTCACCAGATAGCGCAAGCCCCCATGGGTGAGCTTGGACGAGCCCGACGTGGTGCCATGGGCGAAGTCGCCCTTTTCCAGCAGCGCCACTTTGAGCCCGCGCAGGCTCGCATCCCATGCGACGCTCGCCCCCGTTATGCCGCCGCCGACGATCACCAGGTCGTATTCGGCCTCACTCATGGCTTTCAGGTCGCGCTGCATCGGGCGGGGGTCCTCGTCTCACAGGGAAATACAGGTCATTTACCGGGGGAAATTACACGCCCGGGAGGCTATCCCCAGCGTCACGCTCGGTCCAGTGGAGAAGGGTGCGTTTCCACATTCAATGTCATCCCGGCCAGAATCGGCGTCATGGCCCGGCTTGTCCGGGCCATCCACGTCTTTCTTTCGCGCGGCAAAGACGTGGATGCCCCGCCTGAAGCGGGGCATGACGGTGAGGTGCCGGGTAGTGTTTAGGCTCACCGCTTCTTCAGCCCCTTCTGTTCCATGCGCCAGACGAGGAGGTCCAGCCGGTCCTGGCCGAAGAAGGGTTCGCCCTCGAACACCATGAGCGGCACGCCCCAATGGCCGGCATCCTTTTGCGCGGCTTCGTTTTCGGCGATGACCTTTTCATAATGATCGGGGTCTTTCTCGATGGCGGCGTCGAGTTCGGCCATGTCGAGGCCGGCGCGCGCGGCGGCCTTTTCCAGGTGGTCGCCCTCGTTCCACTTCTTCACGCCGCCGAAGACCACGCTCGACACTTCATAAAGGAACGGCAGCCCCTTGCCGCGCTCCACCGCCGCGATGCCCGCCCGCGTCAGGCGCGAGATATAGGGCTGGTCCTCCGGCACTTCGCCCGTCGAGATATCCATCACGATGGGGTCCGGGTCCGGCCAGTTATAGGGCAGCCCCAGATATTGCGAGATGCGGAACGTGTCGTTGATCAGATAGGGCGGCCACATCGGATTGACGTTCTTGAAGAAGTCCTTGATGCGCACCGCGATGGGATAGACCGGCCGCACATTGATCTTCAGATCGTAGTCCTTTTCCATCTGCACGAGCCGCGGCGTCGCCAGATAGGAATAGGGCGAACGGAACGACCAGAAGAGGTCGAATTCGAGCGTCATCAGGGCCTCCCTGCCTCTGTCTTAATGTTGGGCATTAATATGGAGGGGGAAGGCGGGAGACGCAACCTTTCCGAGAGGGCGGGGAGGAGTGGTTTACATGGGCTGTCACCCCGGCCTTGTGCCAGGGCCCAGGGGCCGCACTCTCTGAGCTTGTCGCTCTGGATCCCGGGACAAGCCCGGGATGACATCCAGGGGAAGGTCGAAGGCTCGCAATAGCGAGCGCCGTTATTCGTCCTGTGCTAGTCAGGACCCCCGCCATCCCGCCGCCACCACCACCCGAGGAGTTTCCATGCTTGCCGATCTGCGCGCCGATTTCCGCTGGCTCGCCGCCGGGTTCCTGCTCACCTTCTGCTCGGGGTTCGGCCAGACCTATTTCATCGCGCTTTTCGCGGGCCATCTGAAGGCCGATCTCGGGCTTTCGGAGGGCGGCTTCGGTTCCCTCTATACGG
>CAYSVF010000443.1:0-2575 GCA_964434415.1 uncultured Parvibaculum sp. | reverse complement strand
AAACCGGGCGGCACGATGAAACGACGAACCCTCGGTCGAAAGGCCGGGGGTTTTTCATTGGCGGATAATGACTGTCAGAGCTTGCGCAGATAGACGTCGCGGATGCGGTGGTCGTCGCCCTTGCGCAGAATGAGGTCGGCGCGCTGGCGGGTGGGGAGCACGTTCTTGTGCAAATTCGCCAAATTGATCGACGTCCAGATACGGTCCGCCGTGGCGACCGCTTCTTCGTCGGAGAGCTGGGAATAGCGGTGGAAATAGGCTTTGGGATCCTTGAAGGAGGTTTCCCGCAGGCTCATGAAACGCTCGATATACCAGCGCCGGATCGCCTCTTCATCCGCATCGAGATAGATGGAGAAGTCGAAGAAGTCCGAAACGAAGGGCACCGGCTCTTCACCCTCATCGGGCTTCCAGGGCTGCAGCACGTTGAGCCCTTCGACGATGAGGATGTCGGGGTTGCGAATGACGATCTCGTCGCCGGGCACGATGTCATAGGTGTGATGCGAATAGACGGGCGCGGCGGCTTCCGCGCTGCCCGATTTCACATTGGACAGGAAACGCAGCAGCTTCTTGATATCGAAGCTTTCCGGAAAGCCCTTGCGCTCCATCAGATTGCGCTCGAGCAACACGGCGTTGGGATAAAGAAAACCGTCCGTGGTGATCAGGTCCACCTTGGGATGGTTCGGCCAGCGCCCGAGCAATGCCTGGAGAATACGCGAGGTCGTGGATTTGCCCACCGCGACGGAGCCTGCCACGCCGATGATGTAGGGAACTTTCGCCTGCTTGGTGCCGAGAAAGTCGGAGGTGACGCGGTAGAGTTCCTGCATCTCCGCGACATAAAGGTTCAGCAGGCGCGACAGCGGGAGATAGATTTCCTCGACCTCGGCCAGCGAGATGCGTTCGCCGAAACCCTTCAGACGTTCCAGGTCCTCCGCCGAAAGTGGCAGTGGGGTATCCTCGCGCAGCTTGCCCCAGCGTTGGGCGGTGAAATGGCGATAAGGTGAGAGAGTGGACGCCTTTTCAAATCCATCAGGGCTCGCACTGTCGGGCATCGGCAGGTTCCGGATCGGTGTTGTTTCGAGAGACGCTTTGACGGATCAGCCCCGTTTGCGGCTCGCCTTTTCCTCCAGACCCGACTGGCCTTCGCGCCGGGCAATCTCCCCATAGACCTCCGCCGGGTCGATGTCGAGCGCGGCCATGAGCACAAGCCAGTGGTAGAGCATGTCGGCCGCCTCGGTGACGACCTCGTCACGCTTTCCGGCCACCGCGGCGATCACCGTTTCGACAGCTTCCTCGCCGAGTTTCTGTGCGCATTTCTCGGTTCCGCGGTCCAAGAGCTTCGCCGTGTAGGACGTATCGGGCGAAGCTCCCTTTCGCGAAACGATCGTGCGGAAGAGGTCATCGAGTTGGGAGGCGTCGACGCCCATCGGTCTGTCCTCAGGCTAAAGGAAATAGCCGGCGCCTTGTCCGTGCCGGCTCCAAAGGCGCTCACCTAGCAGATTTATCCACAAGAGGCCAGTAATCGGAAGGAGAGCGATGGCGGGACGGGAAGCGCCGGCCCCCTTCCTCTGCGTCAGCGGCGGGTGGACAGAGCTGTCCCGGCAAGATCGCCCAGCTTCGCCCCGTCCTGGGCAGCTTCGGAGAGATCGGCGCCGCGAAGATCGGCGCCGCGCAAATCCGCATGGCGAAGATTGGCGCGCTTCAGCACGGTTTCGCGGAGGTCGGCGGCGGCCAGGAAAGCGCGTTCGAAATTCGTGTCGGCCAGGATCGCCTCGTGGAAATCGGCGCCGGCCAGAATGGCGCCCGCGAAATCCATGCGCGACATGTCCATTCGGGAAAAGTCGGCCCGCTGGCCCTTCGCTTCGTCGCTCTGGATCCAGAGCATGTGGGCCGACAGCATTTTAGCGAGACGGTCCGGGCTCGGCGCGCGGCGCGGCTTTTCAGCCAGCATCATGTCGCCATTATTCGCCGTCGCCTCATCCATGACGGCGCGGCGGAAATCGGCTTCGGAGAGGTTTGCCCCGGCAAGCGAGACGCCGGTCAGCTCCGCCCCGTTGAAACTCGCGCCGCGGAGGTCGGCGCCCTGAAGGCTCGCCCCGGAAATATCCGCGCCCTCGAAATCAGCGCCCTGAAGTTTGCATTCCGACATGTTCGTGCCGAGAAGCTTGGCGCCGCGAAAAGAGGAGTTCTCCCGGCCCGACGGCGCTTCGGTGCCGATCTTGATGACCGAGCCGCGCCGCAGATCCGCGCCGGCAAGTTCCGCTCCGGAAAGTTCCGCATTCTCGAAACGGGCGCCGCGCAGATCGGCGCGGGCGAAATTCGTCCGTGTCAGATTGGCGTCGTCGAACCCGGCGCCGAAAAGATTCGTGCCCTTGAAGGCTGCGTCTTCGAGATTGGCGCCGGAGAAATCGCAGCCGATGAAATGGCCCTGCGAGAAATTCAGGCCGCGGAAATCGAGACCGGAGAGGTCGCATTCCTTCATCACCACGCACCAGCCATTGGGCACGCCGCGCAGATAGCGAATGTGGAAATCGGCGATCCGGCGAAGCGCGTCCTGCGATATGCGGCGGCCCACAAT
>CAYSVF010000442.1:2015-2581 GCA_964434415.1 uncultured Parvibaculum sp. | reverse complement strand
GTGCTTCGTTCAGCTTTTATCTGCCGGAGTTTTCGATGGCCAACATCATCCCCATCGCCCTGTTTCTCGTTGCGATCCTGTTCTTCAACTATCTGAAGACCGGCCGGCTGATGTGATCGGATTTCGGCCTATTCCTCTTCGGGGTCGGGCCGGACCATCCAGATAATCAGATATTTCATCGGGAACGCCCAGATCACGCCTGCCGTCAGGTAGTAGATGAACTGGAGCAAGCCGTTATCCGGCAGGTGGCTGACCGCAATGGTCATCACCAGAAAAGCGTAAAGCGTCAGGAAGACCAGAAGCACGACCGTGCCGATCAGCTTCCTGGTGCGGATATTGAGGCGCATGTCCGTCTCCATTGAGAATGCCACCTGATAGGACATTCTCGCCCGCGGGGCAAAGGTCCCGTCTTCATGACCAAAATTTCAGGTTGGAAAGCGGTGCTGCGGCATTTCCCGGGCTGGGCTTTTCGCGACGGGCGCGCTAAATCAGCCTCATGACCGCACAGCGCATCGAAACCGGACCCTCATCTCATTCCCCGGCGCATCTGGGCCACAAGCCCGAAG
>CAYSVF010000442.1:0-2005 GCA_964434415.1 uncultured Parvibaculum sp. | reverse complement strand
GCCCGAAGCCAATCGCCAGATCGCCATCTGGCTGTTCGGCGTGGCCGCGCTCATCTTCGTGATGGTGGTTGTCGGCGGGCTGACCCGGCTTACCGAGTCAGGGCTTTCGATCACCGAGTGGAAGCCGGTGACGGGCGCCCTCCCGCCGCTGAGCCAGAGCGACTGGCAGCGCGAGTTCGACCTCTACAAGCAGATCCCCCAATACGCCGCGCTTAACAAGGGGATGTCGCTGTCGGAGTTCAAGCAGATCTACTGGTGGGAATGGGGGCACAGGCTGCTCGGCCGTCTTATCGGCTTTGCCTTCCTCATTCCGTTCCTCTGGTTTGTCTTCACGAAAAAGGTCGAGCGCGCATTGGTGCCGAAGCTCGCCATTCTGTTCGTGCTGGGCGGCCTGCAGGGCGCGCTCGGCTGGTGGATGGTGAAGAGCGGCCTCGTGCACCGTACCGAGGTCAGCCAGTACCGGCTCGCGGCGCATCTGACGCTCGCCCTCATACTCTTTGCCTATATTTTCTGGACGGGTTTGAGTCTGTGGCGCAGCAGCCGCGATGCGGCGTCCCATGCGCCGGAGGCGGGGAAGGGGCTTTCCACCGCCGCGCGCTGGCTGATCGCCGGCTTCTTCCTGCAGATCGTGCTGGGCGCTTTCGTGGCGGGCACGCGGGCGGGCTTCATCCACAATACATGGCCGCTCATTCAGGGCGCCTTCTTCGCGCCGGAGGGGCTTTTCCACCTTCAGCCCTGGTGGTCCAACTTCTTCGAAAACCTGCTCACCGTTCAGTATCAGCACCGCATGTTCGCCTATGTGCTGGTGTTCCTGACGGCGTGGCATTGGTGGCGCGTCCGCGCGAGCGGCGTGGCGGACGCCATGCTGTCCGCCAACTGCCTGCTCCTTGCTGTGCTTGGGCAGGCGATGCTCGGCATCGCGACACTGGTAATGGTGGTGCCGATCCCCATGGGCGCGGCGCATCAGGGCGGGGCCGTCATCCTGCTCGCCGCCGCCGTCTGGCACGCCCACCGGCTGACGCCGTCCGCAAGGCTGGGCGTGGCGACGGGCTGAACACTATTCCGCAGTGTCATCCCGGGACTTGTTCCCGGGATCCACTCGCGGTGCCCAAGCTTTCCGAGAGGTGAGTGGGTCCCGGCAATAAATGCCGGGACGGCACCCTTTGTTCGATCAGGCCAGCGCCTGTTCCAGATCGGCGATGATGTCTTTCGCATCCTCGATGCCGACGGAGAGGCGTACCACGTCGGGCCCTGCGCCCGCCGCGGTCTGCTGTTCTTCCGAGAGTTGACGATGCGTCGTCGAGGCCGGGTGAATGATGAGGCTGCGCGTGTCGCCGACATTGGCGAGATGGCTCAGAAGCTTCACCGAATTCACCAGCTTCACGCCCGCGTCGTATCCGCCTTCGACGCCGAAGGTGAAAACGGCGCCCGCGCCCTTGGGCGAATATTTCTCCATCAGCGCGTGATGCTTGTCGCCGGGCAGGCCCGCATAGGACACCCAGCTTACCTTGGGGTGGTCTTTCAGGAACTTCGCCACTTCCAGCGCATTGTCGCAATGGCGCTGCATGCGCAGCGGCAGCGTCTCGATGCCGGTCAGGATCATGAAGGCGTTGAAGGGCGAGATGGCGGGCCCGAGGTCGCGCAGGCCCAGCACGCGGCAGGCGATGGCGAAGGCGATATTGCCGAAGGTCTCATGCAGCTTCATGCCGTGATAGCTCTCGCACGGCTCGCTGAGCGTCGGGTATTTGCCGTCCTTCGACCAGTCGAAGCCGCCGCCGTCCACGATCACGCCGCCCATGGAGTTGCCGTGACCGCCGAGGAACTTCGTCATGGAGTGCACGACGATGTCCGCGCCATGCGCCAGCGGATTGCACAGATAGGGCGAGGCCAGCGTGTTGTCGACGACGAGCGGAATTCCCGCCTCATGCGCGATATCGGCAATCGCCTTGATGTCCGTCACCACGCCGCCGGGATTGGCCAGGCTTTCGATGAAGACGGCCTTGGT
>CAYSVF010000441.1:0-2588 GCA_964434415.1 uncultured Parvibaculum sp. | reverse complement strand
TCGAGGTCCTGCTCGAAGACGGGGTGCTGACGTTGAAGGGCGAGAAGAGGTCCGAGACCGAAGACAAGGACCGCCAGTTCTCAGAGCGCTTCTACGGTCGTTTCGAGCGCCGCATCCCGCTCGGGTACGAGGTCGAGGACGACAAGGTCAGCGCCAATTTCAATAGCGGCGTGCTGACCGTCGCCCTGCCCAAGACCGAGCGTGCGCAGGCGAAAGCCAAGCGCATCGCCATCAACGGGAAGAGCTGAACCGGCCAAACCAGCCGGAGGCGGGTCCACGACCGGCTTCCGGCCTGTCCTCCGCCTTCTTCAGGGAGGGATGAATGATGGAGACGCTGCACGAGAACAAAACGCCTTATGAAGGAATGCCCCCTGCTCAGCCGGGCAATGACAATCAGCCTGCTTCTTCACGGGCGTTGTCGTTCGGCCGATCCGTCTTCCCGGAAGGGACGGTGGCGCGGATTTACCGGCCCGGCCGCTCCGTCACGACTTCTGCGAGGACCAGATTTGCCTGGCGGCTGACGTTCGAGCGCCGCACCGCACCCTTCATCGAACCGCTGATGGGCTACACCGGCAGCGGCGATACGCTGACACAAGTCGAGCTGAGCTTTCCGACATTGGAATCGGCCATCGGCTACGCCGAGCGTCAGGGCCTGAGCTATGTCGTCCGGATGCCCGCTGAGCGGGTTGGCGACAGGTCGACCGGCAACGACAAGAAGCCTGGGCGGGGTGGAAGCTCGATGCACACCTTCATTGGCCTTGACGCTGGAAATCCGCCTTCACATATTTCTGCCAGGTCGCTGCCGATTGCAGGGGCGGCCATTTCTCAACCACCTGAAATCGTTCGAACATTGGAGGTTTCGATGAGCGAGAGAACGTTCGACAGTCCTGTATTCGTGAGAGCCGCGGAAGGTCTCATTCAGGAGATCGCCTGCCTTGACGATGCCTTCGACTTTCTCGACGAGTGGCCCGAGCACCGCCGCGGTGTGATCTACGAAACCGCGCGACGTGCATGCTGCCGGGCCTTTGACGGCTTTGTGGCTGTGAAGGTCGCACGCGACGCATTCGCCGGCTTTGCACGGTCGGTCAAAATCCTGGAGGATGTCTCCGCGGCTATGCCCTGGACGGCCGACCCCAATACGGGCCAGGCTGGCGGACTGGCCGCTTGATCGCTGAAGGGAGGGAAAACGATGCTTTCTCAACCCTTCAAAAAACCAGTCCGTGTGTGGATCGGACTTGGCTTTCCGCGGCAGCTGAATTCCGTCGTGGACGCTTATCAGTTCGTCTCGGACTGGTGTGGCAACAGTCCGGAGCAAAGGGCGGCGATCCGCGCCTGCAAGGCCGCATTGGCTGGCGACATTGATGCCGAGACCGCCCGCGGCATTCTCGTGCAGTTCGCCAGGAAGAAGGACATTCTGGTCGAAGACGAAACGATGCCGCCGGTCACGACCACTGGACAGCCGTTGCGCATCTGATCGCGGGCGACATCAGGGCGGTGGGCTATAGGCCGCCCCCTTAGAGTTATGCGGATGCGAGGCACCTGTGCTCTGACGCGCTCCGCGGTGAGAAGGGAGGTCGCTATGGAAAGTGGAACGTTCCAGCAGGCAATTTTCGTGAGGGATGGCCTCGTTCTCCGAAAGATCGAGTGTGTAATGGATGCAATAGAGTTCCTGGAGGAATGGCCGGTCGAAAGGCGCGGCCTTCTGCACGCAGCGGCATCTGAAACATGCTGTTCCGCCTACGACGGCCGGAAGTCTGTCGAGGCGGCGCGCAAGACCTTTACCACTTGGGCCCGCAGAGTCGGGGTGACCGAGGATGTCCCCGCGGCGCCGGCATGGATGACGGGACCGAAGATCGGTGGTGCAGACCACTCTTTGGAAACCGGCGCTTGAATTCGTTGCGGCGGTCCTCATGCCGCCGCGACATCTGGTCGATAGCGGAAGGACACTTCGGTACGGAACGATTCGGAGAACGACATGGTCTCTGGTCATCTGGAACCACAACGAAGCGCAAGTCCCTGGAGAGCGGGGTGGGAATGCGAGCCGGTAACGGAGGAGCGGCCCTCGCCAGGCAACTTTTCTGTCGATGCGGATCGGAACCGGATGGCCAGCCCATGGAGTCGATGTCCGATAGCTGCCAGTGATGCGCCCGTCGTCCTCGAACGGATGTTATCGAAGATGTACTCAGCAAGCCCGTGGCGTCGTCATCCGATGAAGCGTGAAGGCTGATGGGTGAACGAAGCGCCATCAGGACGCTGCGGCTTGGATAACGATAGCGCAGCCAGAAATGAGCAGAAATTCGATAGACTGCCCGCATCTGAGCCGGAACGGGCTGTCGTCAGCCGCGCGGCCCTCGGTGCCATGAATGTCGGCTCGCAGACGGCAAATCAATCGAGCTCATCGTTGGTGGGCTCGTGAGCAGATTCGAGTTCGGGATCGGCACGGGACTCGTCGAGAACGACAGAAAAATCTCCGGCCAACAGCTTCTCCTTGCTGAGTAGGCCGGCGTCCTCGAGCGCCTCGAAATCTGGAAGATCGCGCAGCGTGTCGAGGCCGAACTCCAACAGGAATTCTTTGGTCGTCACGTAGG
>CAYSVF010000440.1:0-2592 GCA_964434415.1 uncultured Parvibaculum sp. | reverse complement strand
CCTTTTCGAACGGATAGTTCAGCGTCGCCTTGGGCTTGAAGAAATAGCGCATGGCGAGGAAGAAGCTCGAAACGAACTCCTGGAGAAAAAGCTGCCGGGCGGATTGCATAAGCGCGGACATGGCTCAGTCCTTTCCCTTGGCGAAGACGGATGCGGCGCGATCAGGCATGCGGCACCCATCCGAAAGAAACCAGCACACCGGCCGTCAGTACGACCCAGAAAAGCGAGATGGGCAGGAACACCTTCCAGCCGAGACGCATGAGCTGGTCGTAGCGATAGCGCGGCACGAATGCCTTCACCATCGCGAACATGAAGAAGACGAGGAACACCTTGATGAGGAACCAGACGATTCCCGGCACCAGGGTGAAAGGCGCAAAGTCGGCCGGGGGCAGCCAGCCACCAAGGAAGAGAATGGTGGTCATGGCGCACATCAGCAGGATCGAGACGTACTCGCCCAGCATGAACATCATGTAGGTGGTGGAGGAATATTCCACCATGAAGCCCGCGACGAGTTCCGATTCAGCTTCGGCAAGGTCGAAGGGCGGACGGTTCGTTTCCGCCAGCGCGGAGACGAAGAAGATCACCAGCATCGGCAGATGCGGAAGCCAGTACCAAGAGAAGAGCCCCCAGGAGCCACGCTGCGCTTCCACCACTTCCGACAGGTTCAGCGTGCCCGCCGTCATCAGCACCGTCACCAGAACAAAGCCGATGGAGACTTCATAGGAGACCATCTGCGCGGCCGAACGCAGCGCCGACAGGAACGGGTATTTCGAGTTCGACGCCCAGCCCGCCATGATGACGCCGTAAACGCCGAGCGAAGAGATAGCGAGGATGTAGAGAATGCCCACATTGATGTTGGAGATGACCCAGCCATCCGCCATCGGGATGACCGCCCAGCCCGACAAGGCGAGCACGACGGAGACCAGCGGTGCGAGCAGGAACACGCCCTTGTTGGCGCTGGAGGGAATGACCACTTCCTTGAAGACAAACTTCAACAGGTCCGCGAAAGATTGCAGCAGGCCGAAGGCGCCGACGACATTGGGGCCGCGACGAAGCTGCACCGCCGCCCAGATCTTGCGGTCGGCGAGCAGCACATAGGCCGTCACAAGCAAAAGCGCGACCAGAAGGGCAAGCGACTGGGCGAGAATAATCGCCAGCGGAATGCCATATGAGACAAGTATATCGGACATACCCCCGGTGCCTTCCCTTAGTCTGCTGCCGCGCTGCGTGACGCGCTCTTCTCGGCGGAGCACAGCGCCATGACACGGCTTGCCCGCGCAATCGGATTGGTCAAATAGAAGTCCTTCACCGCCGTGTCAAAGGCTGCGTCCTCGAACGCGCCCTTTTCGCCGTCCGGCAGTTCGGCCGCGGGGAATACCATGTCGGTATCCGCGAAATGCGGCGCGTCTTCTTCCATGGCGGCGCGCAGCGCATCGAGATCGTCGTAGGGCAGCGTCAGACCGAGCACGCCGGAAAGCGCGCGAATGATCGTCCAGTCCTCCCTCGCCTCGCCGGGCGGGAAGGAAGCGCGACGTCCGATCTGGACGCGGCCTTCGGTGTTGACCCAGGTCGCCGACTTTTCGGTATAGGCAGCGCCCGGCAGGATGACGTCGGCGCGATGCGCACCCCGGTCGCCATGCGTTCCCTGATAGACGACGAAGGCGGAGCCCAGCCGGTCCATGTCGATCTCGTCGGCGGAGAGAAGCCAGACAAGGCCGATCTCGCCGGAGGACGCGCCGTCCAGAATGCCGTCGATGTCGCGACCGCCCTCGCCCGGCAGGAAGCCGAGATCGAGACCGCCGACGCGCGCGGCGGCTGTATGGAGCACGTTGAAGCCGTTCCAGTCTTCGCGCACGGCATTGGCTGCCTTGGCAAGCGCCACGGCGGCGGCGTGCACGGCGGCGCCGTCCTTGCGCGCCAGAGCGCTCTGCCCCAGCACGATCATCGGCCGCTCGGCCTTGAGGAAGGCTTCGGCGAAATCGCTCTTGCCGTCCAGCACGTCCTGAAGCGTCGCCGGACCGGCACCGAGATAATCATAGGGATAGGTGAGATCAGCCTGCTCGCCGATCACGCCGACACGGGCACCGTTCTGGCGCTGCGCCTTCAGGATGCGCGCATTGAGAACCGGCGATTCCAGACGCGGATTGGTGCCGACCAGCAAGATCATGTCCGCGCTGTCGATACCCGCCACGGTGGAGTTGAAGAGATAGTTGGCACGGGTCGACGCATCGGTCTTCGCACCGTCCTGACGGCAATCCATATGCGGGGAGCCGATCTTGCCCAGAAGGTCCTTCAGGGCCTTCATGCTTTCGGCACAAGCCAGATCGCCAGCGATGGCGGCTGCCTGATCGTCCTTCAGCTCACGGAGCTTTGCGGCGATGACGCCGAATGCCTCGTCCCACGTCGCGGCGCGCAGCTTGCCGTTTTCGCGCACATAGGGCGTATCGAGGCGCTGCGTCTTCAGCCCGTCCCAGACGAAACGGGTCTTGTCGGAAATCCACTCCTCATTCACCTCTTCATTGAGGCGGGGGAGAATGCGCATCACTTCCGATCCGCGCACATCGACGCGGATGTTGGAGCCGAGCGCGTCCA
>CAYSVF010000439.1:1045-2594 GCA_964434415.1 uncultured Parvibaculum sp. | reverse complement strand
ATATCGGCTCGACCAGGCTGTCGGGGGCGATCCGCTTCGTCGCGCCGTCGAGCCTTGGCATCGACGAAACCGCGCTTGAGGCAAGCGACGCCGTCGCGATCTGCGCGCGTATCGGTCCGGCCGACATGCCGCTGGAAGCGGGCTGGCTGCTGCATCACATACGTCCCGTGCCGGGCGGCTCGGAAATGCGTTCCTACTTCTGGCTGGGCGGACGCCACCTTGCCTCGCGCAGCGGCGGGGCCTTTTCGAGCGGCCTGTTGCGGCGTGCCGCAAAGCTCTTCCCGAAGGCGACATCGGTCCCGGCGGTGGAGCTTCTCGTCCATTGTGCGCAGGAGATGAACCACCTCGCCGGAATCCTGCCGGACGTCTATGAGGCCTTCGGCCCGGGAGGTGAAAAATGAAGAAGTCGAAAGAGAGAGGCCGCATTCTCGAACGCGGTGCGCCGGGTTTCGATGCCGCCGTGTTGGGCACGAGTTTTTCCGGCCGCGATCCCGGCCATCGTCCGAATGTGCTTGTTCAGGCGAACGATGCGGACGATGTCGTCGCCGCGCTCGAAAGGGCGCGCCGCGACGGGCTCAAGGTCAGTATTTGTTCGGGCGGTCACAGCTGGGCGCAGAACCATATCCGCGATGGCGGCCTTCTTCTCGACATGTCGCGGCTCGACGGTATCGATGTCGATCGCGTCAAGAGAACAGCCCGGGTCGAGCCGGGATGCTGGAGCTACGATCTCGACAAGCGCTTGAAGCGGGAGGAACTCTTCTTCCCGGTCGCGCATGCGCCCGATGTCTGTATGGGCGGGTTTCTCTTGCAGGGCGGCTTTGGCTGGAACAGCCGCCGGCTGGGATTGGGCTGCGAAAACGTGATCGGCCTCGACGTCGTTCTTGCCGACGGGCGGCTCGTCCATGCGTGCGCCGAAGAGAAATCCGATCTCTATTGGGCGGCGCGGGGGGCGGGGCCGGGCTTTTTCGGCGTGGTGGTGCGCTATCATCTGAAGCTGCATGTCCGCCCGAAAGTCACGGGCATGGTGATACAGGTATTCCGTCAGCGTCATCTGGAAGAGGTGTTCGAATGGGCGGACCGGGTCGGTCCGGACGTGTCTCCCGCGGTCGAATTCCAGATGCTCATCACGCCCAGGGCCATGGGCATCTTTTCGCCGGGCATCGAGGTTTTCGCGCCCGTGATGGCCGATAGCTGGGGTGAGGCGAAGAAGGCGGTCGACTTTGTGCGGAGGGGACCGCTGCGGCGCAAGGCGAGCATCACCACGCCGCTCCTGCCCGCCTCGACTCTCCTCATGTCGCAGATCGCGCTACGGACCCATTTTCCGCCGGAGATGCACTGGTGCGTCGACAATATGTGGACCGACGCGCCGGTTGCCGATCTCATGCCGGGGCTGCGCCGCATCGCGGAGACCATGCCGCCTGCGCCGAGCCACGCGCTATGGCTCAACTGGCATCCGCCGGGTAACCGGTCCGACATGGCATTTTCGATGGAGGCGGGGCGTTATCTCGCCGTCTATGGCGAATGGAAACGCGCGGAAGACGATCCGAAA
>CAYSVF010000439.1:0-1035 GCA_964434415.1 uncultured Parvibaculum sp. | reverse complement strand
TCATCTACGACGCGACCTATACCGACGAAGAATATCCGAAATATCGCGGCTGGGCGACGGAGTGCATTGCGGCGATGGCGCCCCATGCAAAGGGCATTCAGCTTGCGGATGAAAATCTGGGCCGCCGTCCCGCCCGTTTCATGGCGGACGAAAATCTTGTCCGGCTTGACGGGATCCGCGCGGCCTACGACCCGCAGGGCCTCTTCAACGACTGGATGGGGCGGCCCTTCGCGCCGTCGTTCCCGTCGGCTCAGTCGTCGAGCAGCAGCGCGTCTTCCTTGCGCCAGTAGAGCCAGTATTCCTCACCCGGCGAGAAGGTGAATTCTTCGATGTCGCGGCTGATATTGCCGATATCGGCAAGCAGGCGTTTGCCCTCGCCGATTTCGAAGAAGATGTTGGAGTAGCTGCCGTAATAGGCGACTTCGCCGACCTTGCCCTTGACGATGACGGTGTCGTCGGGATTGCGGATTTCCTCGGGCTTGTCGGCCACGAAGATCTTTTCGGGCCGGATCGCCATGGTGAGGTCGCCTTGCGTGTCGCCGGCGATTTCGAATTCTTCCAGCGGCGCGGCATGGACCTTCACGCGGCCTGCGCCGGCCGGCGTCACCTTCGCGTCCAGCATATTGATCGTGCCGATGAAGTCGGCGACGAACTTGTTGTGCGGGTTTTCGTAAAGCTCCTGCGGCGAGGCGATCTGGCGCACCAGGCCGTCGCTCATCACGGCGATGCGGTCGGCCATGGACAGCGCCTCGGACTGATCATGCGTCACCACGACAAAGGTGATGCCGACGGTCTTCTGCAGGCGGACGAGTTCGAGCTGCATGGCTTCGCGCAGCTTGGCATCGAGCGCGGAAAGCGGTTCGTCGAGCAGCAGCACGGAGGGCTGTTTCACCAGCGCGCGGGCAAGCGCGACGCGCTGGCGCTGGCCGCCCGACAATTCGTCGGGCTTGCGCTTGCCGTAGCCGCCGAGTTTCACGAGGTCGAGCGCATCGGAGACGCGCGTCTTGATTTCGCCCGCGGGCCGGCCGTCCATTT
>CAYSVF010000438.1:0-2597 GCA_964434415.1 uncultured Parvibaculum sp. | reverse complement strand
GGCGCCGCCAGATGGCGATCAATGTCGACGGCGTCTTCTTCGGCGTGAAGCATGGCATTCCGCTGATGGCGGAATCGGGCGGCGGCTCCGTCATCAATATCTCCTCCGTGGCGGGCCTTCAGGGTGCGCCGGGTCTTGCGGGCTATTGCGCGACCAAGGGCGCGGTCCGTCTCTTCACCAAGGCCGTCGCGCTTGAATGCGCGCAGGAAAAGATGAATGTGCGCGTGAACTCCGTTCATCCCGGCATCATCGACACCGACATCTGGAACAAGATCCCGCAGGGCGGTACGAGTGCCTTGCAGTCCGATCTCATTCCGGCAGGCGCCAACACCATCGATGCGAACGCGCTCGGCGAACTCGCCGCGCCGCTCGGCTTTGCGGGCGTGCCGGCGGACATCGCCAACGGCATCGTCTTCCTCGCCTCCGACGAGAGCCGCTACATGACGGGCTCGGAACTCGTCATCGACGGCGGCATGACGGCGCGGTAACGGGTCAATTGGAAGGCGTCATGGCCCGGCTTGTCCGGGCCATCCACGTCTTTCTTTGATATCGCAAAGACGTGGATGCCCCGCATGAAGCGGGGCATGATGTTTTCGGGGGTGGCTCTTACGCCGGCATCACGAAAAAGCCCGCGCGCGGGAAATGCACCACCACATCCCCCACCGGCATGTCCTCGCGATGGATGGCGATGTGCTGTGCCGACGATGAGACGACGACACCCACCACCGGGTCGCGGCCGTAATCGTCCGGCGTCACGCTGACGAGGTCGCCCGGCTTCCAGCCATTGGGCTCGTTCGGGTCGGCGGCTTCCTTTTCCGTGCTTGTCGCCGCTTTCGCAATCGCCAGCGCATCCTCGCGGGAGACTTCCTGACGGTTGCCATGACCGATGGCTTTTACCCGTTCTTCCCAGGCGGCGAGCTTCGGCATGTGTTCGACCATCGCCGCGCCTTGCGGGTGGATCCAGCGCATGAAGGCGAGATTGTAGAAGCCGCTTGCATCGGCAAGGCCCGGCTTCTCGCCCATGAGGAATTTGCGCCCATCGGCAAGCTGCTCCTCGATCCAGCCGAGCTGCGCGCGGAGCTGTTCCTTCATCAGCGGCACAGCGGCCTTCATCGCATCGGTGTCGAAGGGCCGTCCGGTAAGCTGTTCGCGGTCCTTCTTGAAGTCCTCGTCCACCGCATCGCCCGCGCCGCCGAAGATCACCGCCACCGCGGCTTGAAAGAGGACGCGGTCGGTCCACATGGAGATGCCCCAGCCGAGCCCCTTGTCCTCGCCGGGAAAGAGCGTCGGCGTCGGATAGCGCTTTTCCAGCTCGCGCAGGATGATCTGCGTGTCGCAATAAATATCCGCGCCGATCTGCATCACCGGGATCTTGCGATAGCCGCCGGTGAGCGCGGTCAGTTCCGGCTTCGGCATGATGACGGGTTCGTCGCAGGCGAACCAGTCGAGCCCCTTGATGCCGAGCGCCACGCGCACCTTTTCGGAAAAGGGCGACACGTCATATTGATGCAGGATGATGGAATTCGCGTCGGCTTGCGCCATGGTCGCCTCCTATTCGATTTCGTAGCTGTAGCGGATATTGCCCTTTTCGAGCCCGTCCAGCACGACGGAAACGCCGCCCGAGCGCATCATCCATTCCAGCCGGTGGTCGCGATATTCGCGCTTGAAGAGACCCTGTTCCAGCAGCTCCGCGATATTGCCCATGCCGCCCGCGCCGGTTTCGCTTTCGGCAAGCGTCGGCGCCACGCTGTCGCGCAGCATGGCGCGGTCGAGCCAGTCGGAAAGCGGCGAACCTTTTTCCGGCGCAAAGCCGAAGCGGATGGAGGCCGCCACATAAGGCACGGCGGAAAGATCGCCCCAGCCGAACGCCTTGCCGCCGAACCATTCGGCATTGCCGAGTTGCCGCGTCAGCCAGTTCTGAAGCCGTTGTGTCTGCGCCTTCGCATTGGCAAGGATGGTGTCCTTCGCGTCGCCGCCCCGGCCGAACCACATGAGTTCGCCCATGCCCCAGTTGATCGCTTCATATTGCGTGTCGCAGACTTCCTCGATCATGCGCTGTTTCGCGCGGGCCAGCGGGTCGGCGGGCAGCATGGCCGGGCTCGGCCATTTGTCCTCGATATATTCAAGGATGATGGTGGAATCGAAAATACCGCTGCCCTCGTCGATGAGGGCGGGCACTTCGGCGCGCGGATTGGCTTGCGTGAATTCGCCGCTCGCGCCGCCCGCGCCGATCCCGTCCGGGGTCTTCACCTCGAAGGGAATGTTCCTCTCCCTGAGCGCGATCTTCACCTTCTGCGCATAGGGCGAGAGAGGGTGTTCGTAGAGTGTGAGCATGGTCCGTCCCCGGTTCTCGTTATTCTGTTGCGGGGATCATGAGCGCGTGCCCGCGCGCCGTCCATGGCGCGCGGGATCACGGATTTGTGAGGGGCCGGTTTTCTAGAGGCGGCCCCTGCGTTTTGCGATTTCCGCCATCTGGCCGAAAAGCTGTGCGGCGTCGAGTTCCTCATGGATGCCGTTGAACTCGTTATAGAGCGTGGCGACATTCACTGCGATGCGCTCGCCGTCGCCCCAGCTGTCGTAATCGCTCATATCGATGT
>CAYSVF010000437.1:0-2598 GCA_964434415.1 uncultured Parvibaculum sp. | reverse complement strand
TTCAACAAGATGAAGGGCATGGGCCAGATCGTGACATGGTCCGCCCGCGACGAGACGCTGCACACGCTGTCGGCCATGAAGCTCTTCCGCGTCTTCGTGGAGGAGAACCCGGAAATCTGGACCGATGAGCTGCAGCGCGACATCTACAAGGCCTGCGAAACCATCATCGACCATGAGGACGCCTTCATCGACCTCGCCTTCGAGATGGGCGGCGTGGAAGGCCTCGATGCCGGGCAGGTGAAGCAGTATATCCGCTACATCGCGGACCGCCGCCTGACCCAGCTTCATCTCCAGCCCATCTACCGCACCGAAAAGAACCCGCTGCCCTGGATGGACGAGATGCTCAACGGCATCGAACACGCCAACTTTTTCGAAAACCGCGCGACGGAGTATTCCAAGGCCTCCACGCAAGGCAGCTGGGAAGAAGCCTTCGACTGAGCGGTCGCGGTAAATCAAAAGTGACGTGTCGTCCCGGCGAAAGCCGGGATCCATTAGCCTATCGGTTCAGCGTGTCGTAGAGATCGGCCCACTCCGGGTTGTCTTGCTCGATCAGCTGGATTTTCCAGGCCCGCTTCCACTCCTTCATCGCCTTTTCACGCCGGATCGCATCCTCGATCTCGTCGAACTCTTCGGCGTGAACGAGCCGATGAACACGGTACTTCCGGGTAAAACCCGAAGCCGTCCCGTCGCGGTGCTCGCTCACACGTCGCGCCAGATCATTGGTCACACCGATATAGAGGGTGCCTCGTTTGCGGCTGGCGAGCATGTAGACGAAATAGGACATGCTTCCAGTCTAGCGCCAATGGATCCCGGCTTCCGCCGGGATGACACGGTGATTTTGATTTTCGGCGTTCGCCAAAAACTCAGCTTTCGTCCCGGCTAAAGCCGGGACCCAATCCGCTCGTCGAAAACAGATGGTAAGGCGAGTGAGGCAGGCGCCCCCCAACGCCCAAAAGCTCAAATCCCCCTCACAACACCTTGTAAACCCTGTAAGCCACACCGTTCCCCGTCAGCCGCCCCTTGCCGATGGCGACCACGCCGTTGAGCCAGGCATGGGGGCTGTCCATCGCCACTTCGAAAAGCGGGTTGGTGCGGAAGTAATATTGCGACGGGTCCAGCGCCTCCGCCGCCGCCTTGTCGCCAAGCGCGGCCATATGCTCCGGCGGCATCACGATGCGCCCGCCATAGCTGGCATAGATCACCGTGCCGTCATCCACCGTCAGCGCCGCGCGCACGTCGATCTTGAGCGAACCGTCCGCCCGGATCATCGCCCAGTCCGCGCCGGACTGCGCCACCGTGCCCTTGAGCTTCGGTCCCTCGAAGGTGCCGCCCTTCACATTGGCAATGATGCGCGTGCCCTCCGGCATGGCGCCCACCATCAGCGAAGGCTCGATGAGTTCCGCATTCATCTCGAACAGGAACCCGGTTTTCACGTCGCTCATTCTCTCCTCCCCGATTTGTACCGATAAGGGAAAGACTAGCGCGTGGCGGCGCTGTCGGCACGCATGACTTCGCTTCCCGTCACCTCCGGAAATCTGCACGCGCTTGCATGTTGCGGGGCGAAAAATGCCCTCCACATGGTGATTTCTCGTCCCGAAGGGCGAAAAACCCCTGTCAGACAGGCATTTCTCGCATTCCCCGTATTGCGGAGCGCGATTCATGACTGATAATTGGGTGTTTATCGGGTGATTCGGCACGAGGGACCTGTCGCTATCATCAAAGAGGGAATTCCCTCATGCGGTCCCGGGGAAAACTGCTTCGTTCATGCCTGTCTTTCTCGGGCGACGCCCGATCCGGAAAGACAGCCCGTCATCAAGAAAGCGATGCGGCCGGGTGGTGTGAACGAACACAGCAATGAGGATCAAGACCATGGCAACGAGACCTGCTGCGAAGAAGCCCGCCGCCAAGAAACCGGCCGCGAAGAAGCCTGCGGCTGCCGCCAAGAAGCCCGCCGCCGCCGCGAAGAAGCCGGCTGCCCGCGCTACGGCTGCGAAGACGACGGCTGCGAAGCCCGCGACGCCGCCCACCATTCCGATGTCGAAGCTCATCGCCGAACTGGCCGAGAAGCACGACATGCCGAAGAAGCAGATGAACGAAATCTTCCAGGATTTCGTCGACATGACCCAGAAGAACCTGAAGAAGGGCAACAAGATTCGTCTGACGGGCCTTGGCATCCTGCAGGTTCGCAAGCGTGCCGCCCGTATGGGCCGCAACCCGGCCACGGGCGAAGCGATCAAGATCAAGGCCTCCAAGAAGGTGGCGTTCCGCGTCGCCAAGGATCTGAAGGAAATGATCTGATCCGTCCCGCCTGACGGCGAGCAAGCGTTTCAGGCGCCCCGTTGCCGGATAGCCCGGCAGCGGGGCGTTTTCTTTTGCGCCCCCGCCACGAAGCTGCCGCATAAGTCTCCGATGCTCCTGCTCATGCGTGTTCTGATCGTCTTTCTGGCCCTTCTCATGCTGCCTCGCGCAGGGGCGGCGGCGCCCGTCTGCGCCGAGCGCGAAGCCGTGCAGCCCCGCCTCGACACGCTGCGCGATACGATGGCGACGGGCCGCTTCGTCTCCTATTCGCCGACGGGTCTGAAGAAATGGCGGGAGGGC
>CAYSVF010000436.1:0-2601 GCA_964434415.1 uncultured Parvibaculum sp. | reverse complement strand
AAACAGCTCCACGATCGATTGCGCGCTGGAGACCGTCCATGACGGCGGCGATCACGAAATCCTTGTGGGACGGGCACTTTTCGTGAGCTGCCGGAGCGAAACGGAGCCGCTTCTCTATTTCCGAAGCGCATTCCGGGAGCTGGGGCCGCAATGAATCTGCCGCATCCGGAGCCCGCCGAGGGCGTTGTTACGGTGAGTCGAAAGCGGCCGTGCGCATGGCACCGGATGTGCAACTGGAAGAATGTCCGTCGGGCACGCGCGCGCGTTTCGCCATGTGTGCCGGTCGCCGGAGCGGCGGTGCCGAAACGGCAATATGAGTGCAAGGAGTTGAGTAGTTGAGTTCGCTGGACTTTCGGGAAGGACATCCGGGATCGAGCCGCGTCATGGGACTGGCGATTGTGCTGGGGCTGCATGTCGTGCTGCTCGCGGCGCTTGTCTTCGGACTGGGAAGCAAGGATGAGGAAGAAGCGCAGGTGCCGCTTCAGGTGACGATCCTGGAAGAGGAAAGCGCGCCGGAGCCGCCCGCGCCCGAGACGCCGCCCCCGCCGCCGGATCTGGCCCCGCCCGAGCCTGCCTATATTCCGCCGCCCGAGATCAAGCTCGAAACGCCGCCGCCCGCGCCCAAGGCCATTCAGGCGGTGCAGGAAACCAAGCCGGAGCCGCAGCCCGTCAAGCGTCAGCCGAAGCCGGCGGTGACGGGCCCCCGGGCCGATCCGAGCCACGGCAATACGCAGCCGCCTTATCCCGCCGCCTCGCGGCGCATGGGCGAAGAGGGGCGCGTCGTGCTGGAGCTTTATGTGAGCGAAACGGGCGATGTGACGAAGGGCAAGATTGCGCAGTCGAGCGGTTTTCCCCGTCTCGACAAGACAGCCCTCATTCACGCCAAGCGCAAATGGCACTTCCTGCCGGCGATGCAGAACGGCAAGCCGGTGGGCCATTGGATCAAGTTTGCCGTCGAATTCAAGCTGACGGATTGACGAGAGTGTGAAGCCGCGCCGCCCAGGCGCGCAAGCGTAGACGAGTTAAAGGACCTGATGAGATGAATACGCGGTTTGTTTTGACGATCCCTTCCCTGAAAGCACTCGCTGTCGCCGCGACGCTCGGGGCGGGCCTGCTGATCTCGCCCGCCCTCCATGCGCAGGAGGCGACGGCGCCCGCCGCGGAAGACGCCGCGCCCGGGGCCGACCAACCGCCCGCCGCGGACGAGGCCGGTCTGCCGGAACCGGGTGAAATGCCCGCCGGCGAAGATGCCATGGCGGCGGAAGAGGGCGAGGCCCCCGCCGAAGGCCCGATGGCCGATGTGGCCGTGGATGAAGAACCGGCTAATCCTTACGGGCTGAGCGCGCTCTGGAACCAGGGCGACTTCGTGGCCAAGGGCACGCTGCTCATTCTCGCGATCATGTCGATGGGGTCCTGGTACATCCTCATCACAAAACTTTTCGAACAGCGCCGCCTGTTCGATCAGTTCAATCGGGTGATCAAGCTCTTCGCGCCGACCTCCACGCTGAAAGAGGGCATCGCCGCCCTGCCGGAGCGAAACTCCTTCCGTTCCATCGCGATGGAAGGCGAAGAAGCGGTCGAACAGTTCGACAAGGGCCTGTCCGGTGAAGTCACGCTGGCCGACTGGTCGGCGGCGGCGCTCAATCGCGGCGTGGAAACGCTGAACCAGAAGCTGCAGGGCGGTCTCGCCTTCCTCGCAACGGTCGGTTCCACCGCGCCCTTTATCGGTCTCTTCGGCACGGTGTGGGGCATCTACCACGCGCTGGTGGCGATCGGCATGTCCGGTCAGGCCTCCATCGACAAGGTGGCTGGCCCCGTGGGCGAGGCGCTCATCATGACGGCCATCGGCCTCGCCGTCGCCGTGCCCGCCGTGCTTGGCTACAACCTGCTCATGCGACGCAACAAGGGCGTCGCCTCCCGCGCGAAGCGCTTTGCCACGGAAGTCCATCTGCGCATTCTCACCGGCCGCCGGGCCTGATGTCGTCATCGGAATGGAGGTGACGTCATGGCAATGAATGTCGGTAGCGAAGATGGCGAAGAGGAAGTGATCTCGGCGATCAACACCACGCCGCTGGTGGATGTGATGCTGGTGCTGCTCATCATCTTCCTGATTACCATCCCCGTGGCGATCCAGACGGTGCCGGTGAACCTGCCGGTGGCGGACAGCGAAGCGAACCACACCAAGCCTGAAAACATCACCGTCGCGGTGGATGCGGACGGCAACTACTACTGGAACGCCGCCGCCGTACCCGACAGGCAGGCGCTTCTGGACAAGCTGAAGGAGGTGTCGGCGATGACCCCGCAGCCGGAAATCCAGGTGCGCGGCGATGCGGAAGTCCGCTTTGAGGCGATCGGACGGCTGATCGTGGCCGCGCAGCGCGCGGGCATCCGCAAGGTCGGCTTCATCACGGAGCCCACACCGCCCAATGGTGCATGAGGAGTAAGTCGACATGGCAATGAATGTGGGCACGGAAGGCGGCGACGACGAACCGATGGTGGAGATGAACACCACGCCGCTGATCGACGTGCTGCTTGTTCTTCTCGTAATGCTCATCATCACCATTCCGCTGCAGACCCAGGCGGTGAAGCTGGACATGCCGC
>CAYSVF010000435.1:0-2603 GCA_964434415.1 uncultured Parvibaculum sp. | reverse complement strand
GGATATCGCCGATCAGTTCGTACCGGTCCTGCAGCGCCAGCAGGCCTTCGCCGATCCTGTCGCCCATGGTTCTGGCATTCTGGCAGGCCTGTTCTTCGTCGAGCGCCTGAAGCGCGGCAAGGCCGGCCACCATGGCGAAAGCCCCCTGCCCGAAGGTCGAGGAATGGATCACGCTGCGTTCGAGCGACGAGAAAACCTTGTTGTAGATCGGCTTGCGGTACAGCACAGCGCCCACCGGCACATAACCGCCCGACAGCGCCTTCGACATCACGATCATGTCGGCTTCGGACGCACCGTCGTCCGCGCAGGCCACGAACGACCCCGTGCGGCACATGCCGGTCTGGATTTCGTCGATAACAAACAGCGCGCCGTATTTGTGGCACAGCTCGCCCGCCTGCTTGAGATAGCCCTTTGTCGGAATTGTAACGCCCTTGCCCTGGATCGGCTCGACCACGAAGGCCGCCACGTCGCCGGCTTTCAGCGCGTCTTCGAGGGCATCGAGGTCGTTGTACCTGATCTTGCGGGTGTCCGAATTGGACGGCCCGAACCCCTCGCGGAAAATCTCGCTGCCGTTGAGCGAGAGTGATCCGGTCGAAAGGCCATGGAATGCCGACGATGTATAGAGAATTGCCGGGCGCTTGGTCGTCCGGTGGGCGAACTTGATCGCGGTTTCGATGCCCTCGGTGCCGGAATTGGTGAAATAGACGTAGTCGAAATTGCCCGGCGTGCGCTGCTTGAGCTCTTCGGCCAGGACGCCGGACAAGGGCGGCGCTTCCATCTGCGCGAGGCTCGAGATGTTACGGCTCAGATAATCTTCGAGCGCCGTGCGCACGGTCGGATGGTTGCGGCCCATGTTGAAAACGCCGTAGCCCGCCAGCATGTCGAGATATTGATGGCCGTCCTTGTCCCACATATAGGGGCCTTCGGCGCGCACATAGGTCTTGTCGAACCCGATAAGGCCCATCGACTTCGCGAAGCGTGGATTGACGTGCTGGGTATGCAGCCCGTTATTGTCCGCGAAGGCACGGTCGAGGATGGTGTCCAGATCGAGGGGCATGGTGAGGTCAGCCGGCCTTCAAAAGGCTTGCGAAATTCTGGCGGAATTTGGCCACCTTGGGCGCCACGATCGCCATGCAGTAACCCTGTCGCGGATTATTGGCATAGAAGTCCTGGTGATAGTCCTCGGCCGGATAGAAGGTGACGGCGGGCGCAAGCTCCGTGACGATGTCACCGTCCCAGAGGTCGGCCGCGCGCTTGATCGCCGCCTCGGCAGCCGCCTTCTGGGCATCGTCGTGATAGAAAACCGCTGACCGGTACTGGGTGCCCACGTCGTTGCCCTGGCGGTTCAGCTGCCGCGGATCGTGGGTCGCAAAGTGAATGTCGAGCAGCGTATCGTAGCTGACTTCATCCGGATCGAACACGATCTCGACAGCTTCCGCGTGCCCTGTACGGCCCGAACACACCTGCTCGTAGGTTGGGTTGTGGATTTCGCCACCGATATAGCCTGACGTTGCAGACTCGACGCCCTTCACATCGACAAAAACCGCTTCCGTGCACCAAAAGCAGCCACCGGCGAAGGTCGCCTTCTCAAGATCCGCCATGATCTGATGCTTCCGTTTCTACTCCCTGCCCCTTCTTTATCCCAAGAAGATGGCGAAAGCCTAATGAATCCGCGCTACCGGGATTTATCAGCCTCTGTATTTCGGGGGACGTTTTTCGAGAAACGCCTTCACCCCTTCTTCAAAGTCTTCAGTGGTTTGGGTGAGCATGAACTGATCGCGGTCGGCAAAACTGACTGCATGGTTAAGCGCATTGGCCGCGGTCTTGACCGCTTCATTGACGATCCGCACCCCGGCAGACGGCAGTTCAGCGGCCCGGTCGGCGAATGCCCGTGCACGGGCGACCGCCTCGCCGTCAGGGACGACCTCGTCTACCAGGCCCCAGGTCTGTGCGGTTTCCGCACCGATTTTCTCAGCGAGGACGAAAAGACGCTTGGTTCTGGCGGGGCCAATCAGATTCACCATCCGGGGAACGCTTTGCCAGCTCATGTTCATGCCGCGCTCGATTTCAGGCACGTAGAACCGCGCCCCCTCGCCCGCCACACGCAGATCGCAGGCGCTTGCCAGCGCGACACCGCCGCCGACGCACCAGCCTTCGATGGCAGCGATGGTCAAGGGTTCAAGCGCTTCCCACGCCCTGCAGAGCCGCGCGCCCAGAGCGCCGACCTTGCGGCGTTCACTGAAAGAGGCTTCGGCCAATGCGGCACTGGAGGCATCGGCAAGATCGAACCCCATGCTGAACACGCTGGAAGAACCGGTCAGAACGATGGCGGAAAGTTCGTGGTCGTCTTCGAGGCTTCGCGCCAGATCGAGAAGCTCGCGCATCAGCGCGCGGGACAGAGCGTTGGATGTGTCGCCACGGTCGAAGCGGACGGTGAGGACCCGTCCCTCGCGCACCGTTTCGAGCCCCGTGCCGCCCGACATACCTAGCCGCCCCTTATGGCCGGCAGGAAGTAGACTTCCGAGTTGGGGCCGACATCCTCAAGCAAGGGGTCCTGGATGATGTCGCCGTCGATGGCGACCGCCATGCCGCTATCGCTCAGG
>CAYSVF010000434.1:0-2605 GCA_964434415.1 uncultured Parvibaculum sp. | reverse complement strand
CGCGACATCTATGGCGAAACGACGCTCCAAGAGGCCGAAGAACTGATCGAGGAGGGCGTCGAACTCGCCCCCCTGCCGACCCTGCCGCGCGACAAGGCCAATTAGGCATTTACTGCCGGATTGAATTTGCTCGCAATGACGGAGCGGCCGGTCCTGAAAAGGTCTAGGCGAACAATCCCTTCAGATAGTCGTTCAGAAGCCGGCCCTTGGGGTCGAGCTCGTTGCGGATGCGCTTGAAGTCTTCCCAGCGGGGATAGAGCCTGGCGAAATCCGTTCCCGTCAGCGTGTTGAGCTTGCCCCAATGCGGACGCCCGCCGACGGCGCGATGGATCGGCTCGATTGCGGCGAAATAGGGTTTGTAGTCTTCCTTGTAGTAGCGATGCACCGCGATGGAGGCACTTTCGCGCTCATGGAAGGGCGACAGCCAGATGTCGTCCGCGGCAACGGTGCGGAACTCGATCGGGAAGAAGACTTCCAGATTGTTGTCCTCGATCTTGCGGATGATCTTGCGAAGCGTCTCCGGTCCCTTTTCGCGGGGCAGGTGATATTCCATTTCGTTGAAGCGCACGCCGCGCTCGGTGGAGAGCGTCTTGTGGGAATAGTCCACGCGCTCTTCCGGTTCGATGTCGCCCATGATCTTCTGCAGGATCCAGCGCCGGGCCGACGGCGCCCAGCCCAGCCACTCTTCCAGCATCTTCAGTTCTTCAAGCGAGTCGTCGTCGGTTTGCGGCGGGACCGGCGTTTCCGGCTCGTCGGTGATGTTGTTGGAAATGCCGAGCGCCATGCCCGAGAAGGGGATGTAGTAGAACTCGAAGATATGGTTCTCGCGCCAGAATTTCGGCGCTTCCTCCAGCATGTCGTCGATGGGCATGACCCAGGTGCGGCGCTTGAGCTTGTAGAGCGGGCGCGCCTTCAGCTTCACCTGGGTGATGACGCCAAGCGCGCCGATGGAGACGCGGGCGGCCTGGAAGAGGTCCGCATTGTTGTCGGCGTCGCAGTCGATGGTTTCGCCGTCGGCCGTCATCAGACGCAGGCCCGACACGAAGGTCGAGAGCGAGCCGATATTGGCGCCCGAGCCATGCGTGGAGGTGGAAATCGCGCCTGCGATGGTCTGCTTGTTGATGTCGGGCATGTTGTTCAGCGCAAGGCCGCGCTCGGCAAGGCTCGCGCCCAGCGCGCCGAGGCGCGTGCCGCCCATCACGGCGGCTTCGTTGGTCGTCGGATCGCTGCCGATCACGCCGCTCATCCGGTCGAGGGAAAAGATCGTGCCGGAGGTGGGGACGATGGGCGAGAAGGAATGTCCGGCCCCGACGGCGCGCAAGGGCGCGGGGCCGGTTTTCAGCAGGCTTGCCAGTTCTTCCGTGCCGGCGGGCGCGGCGCGGCGTTCAGGCGTGCAGCTTTGGCCGCCCGACCAGTTGTGCCAGGGGAGCGCTTCCTGCTTCGCCTCGGCGAAGGCGCGGGTGACGGTGCCCGGCAGGGTGCCCGTTGCGGCAAGCGCGGAAATACCCGCGGCCTGAAGCATGAAATGGCGGCGCGAGAATTTCATCGTGTCGTCTCCTCTGTGTCCTTCGGGGCAGGCGCGGCCATGAAGCGCGTCAGCGCGATGAAGTCCCCGCGCGAGCACTCGATGCACTGGCCGAGCGGCGGCATGCCGTTGAAGCCGTTCAGAATGTGATCGAGCAGCGTATCTTCGCCCTGCGCCACGCGCGGTTTCCAGGCGGCGAGATCATGCGATTGGGGCGCACCCGTTTCGGGCACGGTGTGGCAGGTATGGCAGGACGCCTGATAGAGAGACGCTTGCCGCTGGGTGAGGTTCACCGGTTCGGGCGTCTTGTCTTCGCCGCAGCCTGCAAGGAGCAGGAAAGCGCCCAGCAGGATCGTTGCCTGTGCACTGATCTTCATCGAGTTATCCCCTCAAATGCCGTTGAGGGGGATCATGCCGAGACGGGCGGTTGCGTCAAGAAGTATAGCGAAAACTATTTTTTAGTAGCGAGAGCCATGTAATTGACGTCGGTATCCTTGCCCAGGCTCCAGCGGTCGAGCAGTGGATTGTAGCTGACGCCCTGCCATTCGAGGATGTCGAGACCGGCCCCGGTCAGGCCCTGTTCCATCTCGGCGAGGGTGATGAACTTTTTCCAGTCATGCGTGCCGCGCGGCAGCCAGCCCAGCACATATTCCGCGCCGACAATCGCCAGCGCATGGGCTTTCAACGTGCGGTTGAGTGTGGCTACGAACATCAACCCGCCCGGCTTCAGCATTTCCGCGCAATGGATGAGGAACCGGTCGCGGTCGGCGACATGTTCGATCACTTCCATATTGAGGATGACGTCGAAACGCTCGCCCGCCGCCGCCAGCTCTTCCGCCGTGGTGCAGCGATAATCGATGGTCAGCCCCTCTTCGATGGCATGGACCGAGGCGGTCTTGATGTTCTTTTCCGCCGCGTCCGCGCCCGTGATGTCCGCGCCGAGCCGGGCCATGGGCTCGGAGAGCAGGCCGCCGCCGCAGCCAATGTCCAGAAAACGCAACCCCTTGAAAGGCTTGGGACTTTTGGCGGCGAGCCCGAAATGGGCGATGACGCGCTCCCGGATGAAGGACAGCCTTACCG
>CAYSVF010000433.1:0-2606 GCA_964434415.1 uncultured Parvibaculum sp. | reverse complement strand
GCGTCGAACTCGAAATCGAGCCACGACCCGCGATAGGGAATGACGCGCGCAGCGAAGAGGAGCTTGCCGCTCGAATGCGTCTTGCCCTTGTCATGGTCGAAGAACACGCCCGGGCTGCGATGCATCTGCGAGACGATGACGCGCTCCGTGCCGTTGACCACGAAAGTGCCGTTCTCGGTCATGAACGGCATGTCGCCCATATAGACATCCTGTTCCTTGATGTCCTTGACCGACTTCGCACCCGTATCTTCATCGACTTCGAACACGATGAGGCGAAGCGTCACCTTCAGCGGCGCCGCGAAGGTCATGCCGCGCTGCTGGCATTCCTCGACATCGTATTTGGGCTGCTCGAATTCATAGCGCACGAATTCGAGGGTCGCCGTTTCCGAAAAGTCGCTGATCGGAAAGACGGACTTGAAAACAGCCTGAAGTCCCTGTTCTTCGCGGCCACCTTCCAGTTCCTCTACCTGCAGGAACTGGTCATAGGAATACTTCTGAACCTCGATGAGGTTGGGCATGGCGGCCACTTGGGGGATGCGGCCGAATGTCTTGCGAACTCGCTTGCGACCCGTGAAGGACTGCGTCATATGTGCTCCTCGCAACGCTCTGAGTAAGAACGGCGGCCGGGCGTTTTGTCCGGAAGAAGGGCCGCCCGGTCTCATGCCCTTCTCTCCCGGTATCTCCGGTAGTCCTCGCGCCTGTATCCCGTATCAGGGGACGGCGGCTGAGGGATCGGCCGGGACGGAAGCCGAAGCTCCGTCCCGGACCGCGTAGTCGTAAGGTCTTACTTGAGTTCGACCTTGGCGCCGGCGCCTTCGAGCTGCGCCTTGAGCTTCTCGGCTTCTTCCTTTTCCACACCTTCCTTGATGGGCTTCGGAGCGCCTTCCACCAGGTCCTTGGCTTCCTTGAGGCCAAGGCCGGTGATCGCACGGACTTCCTTGATCACGTTGATCTTCTTGTCGCCGGCACCGGCCAGGATCACGTCGAACTCGCTCTGCTCGGCAGCGGCTTCGCCACCGGCAGCGGCACCACCGGCGGCTGCGACGGCAACCGGCGCAGCGGCGGAGACGCCCCACTTCTCTTCGAGCATCTTGGAAAGCTCGGCCGCCTCAAGGACGGTCAGGTTCGAAAGGTCTTCAACAATCTTTTCCAGATCAGCCATTTTTCAATCTCTCTTGGATTCGGTTGGTTTCGATTTCACCGGATCGGCCTCAGGCCGCTTCGTCCTTGGTGGCATAGGCATTCAGCACGCGTGCGAGCTGGCCGGCAGGCGCCTGAACGACACCGGCAATACGCGTGGCGGGCGTGTTGATCATGCCCACGATCTTGGCGCGCAGCTCATCCAGCGACGGCATGTCAGCAAGCTGCTTCACGCCGTCCGCGTCCAATACGGTCTCGCCCATCGCGCCGCCCAGGATCACCAGCTTCTGGTTTTCCTTGGCGAACTTGGCCGCAATCTTGGGTGCTGCGACCGGATCGTCCGAATAGGCAATGGCCGTCGGCCCCGTGAAGAGATCGGAGATCCCTGCCATCGGGGTGCCATCAAGAGCGAGCTTGGCGAGCCTGTTCTTCGTTACCTTGAACGAGGCCCCCACCTCACCCATGCGTGCACGGAGGTCTGTAATCTCCGTCACGGTGAGGCCGGTGTAGTGGGCAACGACAACCACGCCGGTCGTGCTGAACACGCCATTGAGGTGCGTTACGAGCTCGGATTTTTCCGCTCTATCCACTTAAGCTCTCTCCTTCGCGCACAACCCCTGTGCGCTTGGGGACGGTTACCCGTCTTTGGCAAATGCCGCGCGTCGCTTCGGTTTGGCAGTCAAGCCGCACCTCCGCATCACACGGCGCTCACTTGCCTGTCCCGGGCTCCAACCGATCCCGAAGACCGGACCGTGCCGATCTTCAAAACCGTTTCAGCTCCCGTCTGTGCCGGCCGCCTTTCCTGGCGCTTAGCCATCACCCCGAAGAGGGATCCGGCACCTGCAGTCTCGGACAGGTAAACGGACGATGGCGCAGCCACCCCGGTTCACCATCAGGTAAAGCCAGAGTGCCTGCGTCCCGTCCGTTTCAACCATCCGCGGAGCCCTGAGAGCCCTGCGGATGGAAACTCATTACCGGCCTCAGGCCGGCTGCAGCGCCGTCGCCGTGTCGACCTTGACCCCGGGGCCCATGGTCGAGCTGATCGCGATGCGCTTGATATAAGTGCCCTTGGCGCCTGTCGGCTTGGCCTTGTTCACGGCATCGACCAATGCGCGGATGTTCCCCGCGATCTGATCTTCCGTGAAGCTCGCCTTGCCGACGCCGGCATGCACGATGCCGGCCTTCTCGACGCGGAATTCCACTGCGCCGCCCTTTGCAGCCTTCACGGCTTCCTCGACATCCGGCGTCACCGTGCCGACCTTCGGGTTCGGCATCAGGCCGCGAGGGCCCAGCACCTTACCGAGACGGCCGACGAGCGGCATCATGTCCGGCGTCGCGATGCAGCGATCGAAATCGATCTTGCCGCTCTGGATTTCCTCGGCGAGATCTTCCGCGCCAACGACATCCGCGCCCGCGGCCTTCGCCGCATCGGCCTTGTCGCCCTTGGCGAAAACCGCCACACGGAC
>CAYSVF010000432.1:0-2615 GCA_964434415.1 uncultured Parvibaculum sp. | reverse complement strand
CGCTGTGACAGGCACGACAGCGGCCTCGCATCTCTTCGGCGAGCGCGTGCTGGCGGAAGCCGCGGAATAAGCCATCCGGGATTGCTTCCTCCCCGTTCGCCTGACACGCTTTTGCAGGTAGCGGAAGAAAGGCAGCACCATGCTCAAGGTCGTCAAGACGGACATCTTCTCATCCGACGCGCAGACGCTCGTCAATGCAGTGAACTGTGTCGGTGTGATGGGTGGCGGGCTTGCCGCGCTCTTCAAGGACCGCTTCCCGGAGATGTATATCGACTATGTCGCGGCCTGCGAGACGGGCGAGCTCAAGCCCGGCCACCCGCATCTCTGGAAGGGTGAGGAGAAATGGGTTCTCAACTTCCCCACCATGGACACGCTGGCCGAGGGCGCGCAGCTCGGCTGGATCGAACGGGGTCTCATCGCCTTCGCCGAAAATTATCGTGCGTGGGGAATCGAGAGTGTCTCGTTCCCCAAGCTCGGCTGCGGCATCGGCGGGCTCGACTGGGAAGAAGTTTATCCGCTCATGGTCAGGCGTATCGGCAATTTGCCGATCCCGGTCCATGCGCATGACTACCCTTAACACGCCTCAGCCCAGTCGCCGCAACACACGCAGGCTCCCCACCGCCCTCTCCTCTTCGAACAAACCCGATGCGATTGCCAGCTTGTAGATCTCGTAGGGCGGACGCCCGCCATCTTCCGGGTTCGGAAAGACATCGTGAATGCAGAGAATACCGTCCGGCATGACGCGCGGCGCCCAGAGGCGGTAATCCGTCAGGGCAGGCTCCATACCGTGCCCGCCATCGATGAAAACCATGGCAAGCGGCGTCGACCAGCCCTTCGACACCACAGCGGAAGGTGCTACCAGCGGCACCACCGTATCTTCCAGCTCCGCTGAGCGGATTGTGTGCCGGAAGAGCGGGAACGTGTTGAGACGGCCTGTCTCCGCGTCGTAGAGCGCCTCGTCATGATGTTCCCATCCGCGCTGGTTTTCTTCCGAGCCGTAATGATGGTCGAGCGCGAACAGCACCGTGCCATTGGCCTGTGCCGCGATGCCGATATAGACGGTGGATTTCCCGCAATAGGAGCCGATTTCCAGCACCGGCCCGAGTTTCGAGGCTTCCAGTGCCGCCTCATGCAGCGCCCAGCCTTCATCCTCAGGCATGAAGCCCTTCACTGCCTCGACGTCGATGGGGAGTGCGAGCCTTGTCATTTGTCCACCGTGAATCTGTTAGCGATTTCGCCGAGCCCGTCGATTGCGACACGCACCGTCTGCCCGTCACGCACCCAGCCGGGCGGAGTCATACCGGCGGCGACGCCATGCGGCGTGCCCGTGGAAATCACGTCGCCTGGATAAAGCGTCATGAATTCGCTGAGGTAGGAAACAATGAAGGCGGCGGAGAAAATCATGTTCGACGTGTGCCCGTCCTGTCGAAGCTCGTCATCCACCCATGTTCGGACACGCAGCGCCTGCGGGTCGGCGATCTCATCCGCCGTGACCAGCCACGGTCCCAGCGGCGCAAAACCATCGCTGCTCTTGCCCTTGGTGAACTGTCCGCCCCGCTCGTTCTGAAACGCGCGCTCCGACACATCGTTCATGATGGTGTAGCCCACAACATGAGAAAGCGCATCCGCCTCGCTCACATATTTCGCCGTGCTGCCGATCACCATTGCCAACTCGCCTTCATAGTCGAGCTTGGTAGTACTGCGCGGCGCACAAACCTCGTCGTGAGGACCGGTAAGCGCACTCGTCGCCTTCATGAAGAGAAGCGGCTCCGGCGGCACGTCGGACTTCATCTCGGCGGCGTGGTCCGCGTAATTCTTGCCGATGCAGAGGATTTTTCCCGTTCCGGCCACACAGGTGCCGAGCCGAGCCCCTTCCGCCACGAGCGGCAGGGAGGCCGGGTCCAGCCCGCGCAGGCGGTCGAGATTTTCCGGCGACAAAGCCTCACCCGCAAGCTCGCTCACATGGCCGGACAGGTCGCGCAGATGGCCTTCGCCATCGAGAAGGCCGGGACTTTCCGTCCCCTTGCCGCCAAACCGCACAAGCCGCATGCGCCCGCTCCTCCCGTCATCTCGACAATTATCCTGAAAATACCGGTTGTTTTCACTCGCACGGGGCGCATCGGGCCGCAAGCGCTTTATCGCGGGAAACCAGGTCAACGATTGCGCAAGGATTTATCCCCAGAATGCCCCTGACCTCAGGAGGCGTGATGGGCGAGCGGGCAGAAAACAAGCCGGACTACGAAAAGGAATACCGGGAGATCGAGGCGGCGGTCGAGGAGACCGAGCGCGGCCGCTGGTTCCTGCGCGAATTCTCTCGCCGCAATCGCGCCGCCGATACCGACCGTATGATCGAGGCCGTGGAAAAACTTTACCGGACCGCACGCGAGACGGCGGTCTCGGCCCGTTTCGGCTTCATCTATCACAACCTGCATGAATTGAAGGATTCGATCGACCTGGCAAGGACGGATCTCGCCGAAACCAACCGGGACGACACCGCCATCGACGCGGCAAAACGAGCCGCCGATGTGCTCGAAGCGGCCAAACGGACCGAAGCCGACATGCAAGGTGCGGCCGAACGCATCCAGCAGATCGCCCAAGAACTGCGCGCCCAAGGC
>CAYSVF010000431.1:0-2617 GCA_964434415.1 uncultured Parvibaculum sp. | reverse complement strand
ATCAATCAGGCGCCCGGAGTCCATGACCGCACAGTTGGCGACCCATAGTTGGATATAACAGTCGTCATGGCCCGCTTTATGCGGGCCATCCACGTCTTGCCACCCGGAAAACCGCAAAAGACGTGGATGACCCGGACGAGCCGGGTCATGACGGGAATTCGTATGTCCGGCCATGAGTGAAGCCCGGGCTGCCGGTTTGTATGAATAGTCGGATCTAACCCATGCGCGTCGATGAATTCGACTTCGAGCTCCCGGAAGAGCGTATCGCCTTGCGGCCTGCGCGGCCGCGCGATGCGGCGCGCATGCTCGTCGTCGGTCCAGAGGAAAATGCACTTGCCGACAAGGGCGTACGCGACCTGCCGGATTTTCTGAAGCCGGGCGACGTTCTTGTCTTCAACGACACCAAAGTAATTCCGGCGCGGCTTTTCGGTACGCGACAACGCGGCGAGGCTGTGGCGCGCATCGAGGTGATGCTTCATCTCCGCGAAGGCCCAAGCCTGTGGCGCGCCTTTCTGCGTCCTGCCAAGAAACTTGCCGTCGGCGAGACGATAAGTTTCGAGGGGGGGCTTGAAGCGCAGGTCGTGGAGAAGAACGAAGGCGGAGAGAGCGTGTTGCAGTTCTCGCAATCCGGTCCCGATCTCGATCAGGCGATTGCTGTGGCGGGCGTGATGCCGCTGCCGCCCTATATCGCCCGCAAGCGCGAGACGGATGAGGAAGACCTGTCTGACTATCAGACGATGTATGCCGACGAGCCCGGCGCCGTCGCCGCGCCAACGGCGGGTCTGCATTTCACGCCCGAGCTGATCGCTGCGATTGAAGAGCGGGGCGTACGCATGGTGCGGCTGACGCTTCATGTGGGGGCGGGCACGTTTCTTCCCGTCATGGCGGAAGATACCGACGCCCACAAGATGCATTCCGAGGTCGGCGAAATCACCGAGCAAGAGGCCGAGGCGATCAATACGGCCCGCAAGGCAGGCGGTCGTATCGTCGCGGTCGGCACCACGTCGCTGCGCCTCCTGGAAACTGCGACGGATACGGACGGTATGGTGCATCCCTGGTGCGGCGGTACGGATATCTTCATCACGCCGGGTTATCGCTTTCATGCGGTCGATATGCTGATGACCAATTTCCATCTGCCGCGCTCGACGCTCTTCATGCTGGTTTCCGCGCTGCGCAGCACGGCGGAGATGAAAGCGGCCTATGCGCATGCCATTGCCGCCGAGTATCGTTTCTATTCCTACGGGGATTCCAGTCTCATCTATCGGCGCGATCCGGACGGCGCACAGGAAAGCAGGCACAAGTCATGAGCGCGTTCAGTTTCGACTTGCAGGGAACCGATGGAAAAGCGCGTACCGGCGTTATCCATACGCCGCGCGGCGATATTCGCACGCCTGCCTTCATGCCTGTCGGCACCGCCGGTACGGTGAAGGCCATGTATCCCGAACAGGTGAGGGAGACCGGTGCCGACATCATTCTCGGCAACACCTATCATCTGATGCTTCGTCCGGGAGCCGAGGAAGTGGCCGCGCTTGGCGGTCTGCATAAATTTGCCAACTGGCCGTATCCGATCCTGACCGACTCCGGCGGCTTTCAGGTCATGTCGCTTGCCCGTCTGCGCAAGATGACGGAGGAGGGCGTGACCTTCCAGTCGCATATCGACGGGTCGCGCCACATGCTCTCGCCGGAACGCTCCATCGAGATCCAGTGCCTGCTGGGCTCCGATATCCAGATGGTGCTCGACGAGTGCACGCCGTTTCCGGCGGCCGAGGCGGAAGCCGAAAAGTCCATGGAGCTGTCGCTTCGCTGGGCCGCCCGTTCGAAAGAGGCCTTTGCGGCCCAGCCGCTCCGTAAGGACGGCATGGCGCTTTTCGGCATTGTGCAGGGCAGCACCTATGAGCCCTTGCGCCGCCGCTCCGCCGAGGGGCTCGTCGATATCGGGTTCGACGGCTATGCGGTTGGCGGGCTCGCCGTGGGCGAGGGGCAGGAGGCGATGCTGCGCGTTCTCGACTATGCGCCCGACATGCTCCCGACGGAAAAGCCCCGCTATCTGATGGGCGTCGGCACGCCTGACGACCTCGTGGAAGCCGTCCGGCGCGGCATCGATATGTTCGACTGCGTCATGCCGACCCGGAACGGGCGCCACGGGCTCGCCTTCACCCGCTTCGGCAAGATCAACCTCAAGAATGCTCGCCACGCCACCGACACCCGTCCGCTGGATGCCGACAGCGACTGTCCGGCAGCGCGGGACTATTCCCGCGCCTACCTCCACCATCTTGTGAAGTCAGGGGAGATGCTGGGGGCGATGCTCGTCAGCTGGAACAACATCCACTACTACCAGTCGCTTATGGCACGGATGCGGGCGGCCATCGCCGCGGGGCAATTCGAGCAATTTGTGGCTGAATTCAAGTCGGAACAGGCGGCTGGGGACATATCTCCCCTCTAGGCTCGTTTTTAGCCTTCCAACACTGCCCAGGAGTGTTGACCGGGGACCAAGCTCCCCTTAAGTTCCGCGCACTTTCCGGCGGCTGGCGCGGGTCACCGACTCGCCCGAATAGCCGTTTCAGGACGGGCCCTTAGCTCAGCTGGTAGAGCAACTGACTTTTAATCAGTAGGTCGA
>CAYSVF010000430.1:0-2636 GCA_964434415.1 uncultured Parvibaculum sp. | reverse complement strand
TGAGCGAAAATGTCGCAAAACATTTTCTATATTAGGAAATAGTCATGAGCATAAAGGTGCAGCTTCTGATCAGGACAACATCTCTGAGAGGAGCCCTCCTTGTGCTGGTGAAATTTGGAAAATAAAGACTCAAAAGGATAGCGACTGTCCTCTTTGGAAGCTACGGTGGCAGTTTGAGATCCAGAAGATTGCAAAATTAATGGCTAGCAAATCAACAATGACCTCTTTCAAAGATTTCTTGCAGGAACATGTACCTGTAAGGAAACCTTGCTCATCACCCAGTCATCTACCACCTTTGCCGTCAAGCAAAACTTCCCACCATATTTTAGAGCTTGCCAAGGAGCTGAATGATAAATGCAGCAAAAGTTTTGATTGCCGATTTTTCGATTTTGATTCCTTTTTGCTGAAAAAGGAAGACAAAAGAACTTTGATCAGCTTTTCTGATGTTGAATTCAGAAAGGTTCACAAGCTCAGCTTGCATTTGAGGCAGTTGTATGGAGATGCCAAAAGTCTGAAAGGTATAGAGCTTCTTGAACAAGTTGTCAACATAAAAGATATTTGTACTGTTGCAGCTTGCTCTTATTATGATAGCAAAATTTTCGATTCTAAAACCATAGAAAAGATATCATCAGAGCCTATTCATACTGAAAATATAGAAGGTACAGGGTCACCTGTATCTTTCATCAATTCAAGTCCTCACGCTATCCTGAGACGTCCACCTTGCTCAGAGACAGAGGTGCTTCGGCATCTGGATGAGCTCCTCTCAAGGCCTTCGAGTGCAGAAGGCAGTAAATATCTTCATTCAAAGAAATTAAATACTTATGCAAAATATAAAACATTCGATGAGGGTGATGATGATTCTACAGTCAGAGTGCCTAGTGAGACTGTGCCTTGCTACTCTTCATTTTTGGAGAATTATCCATCCACTCGCATGATGGCTGGTGGTAATGGATATAGTGCAATGCTCAGTGCAGCCCTTTCTCTAGGATCTATTTCTCCTCGAAAAATATATTGGAAAGTACTAGAAAATTACTACTCTTTGATCCAGGAATTAGGAAACGAGCCTGAAAATAGAAATGCTACTGCATTCAGCGATAGGGAAATTTCACCTAAAAGGTCTGGTGCAGTAATTGTAGGTCAATTGGAATCCTCCCCAAATAATGTGAATACGACTGCAGAACTAAACAATTATGGTAACATGAGATCTCCACATTCATGGATTGTAGAAGAGCAAAGAAAAAAAAATAAGGTTGGATATGGGCATCTCCACCTGCTGATGCACCTTGCAATTAGGGACTACTTCATTTTTTCCCAACTTTCTGAAGCTGTAACAAACAGAGTGAGTATCGATAAATATAATGGAGAATGCAAATGGAATCACGACATGACTAAACTTTGCAGATGGATAGAAGGTAGAACGGGAATTCCTTTCGTTGATGCTGGTATGAGGGAGTTGGTCTACACTGGCTGGATGGACAACAGATGTAGACAAAATTCAGCATCATTTCTGTCTAGAGCACTTGGCTTGCAATGGAGTTGGGGAGCTGATTGTATGCAAGCACTTCTATTAGATCATGATCAGAGACTGAATCTCGGTAATTGGAGATGTATTTCAGGTGAGATTAGATTTGATACAGAGGATTTTAAACCTTTTCGAAACTCCATGTTAAAATATTTCAATATGATTGCACTGTTGAAATTAGATGGTTCTTGACTTGGAAAAGATCTGAGATGTCAGATTTTATTTTCCGTTACAGATTTCTTGAGGCATACAGATTCATACAACTGAGTTGTGATTGCGTGCAGGTGTTGGAATAGGCGTTGAAAAGAGAGAGTTCAAGACCGTCACACAAGGTGAACGATATGATCCATTAGGTGACTTTATTGCAGCTTGGGTGCCAGAGCTTGCTTTGCATCCAACAAGTTTGCGACATAGACCATGGAATTCGACCCTCGACGTTAAAAAACAGAAAGATCATGGGAACCACCGCCATATTTCTAATGAAAAGAGCATCGAATATGTTTTAATCTTTTCAAACGGCAAAGAAAAAGAAAATCGCCTGAGAAACCCTTTATGGCGGATACAGAGTTTGATTGCCTTGGTGTCTCAAATTCACGAAAACAAAATTGTCGATGAGAGAACTGATCTCAAGCATCTCCCTGGAACAGTGGGTACTTTCGATAGTTACCCAAGACCTATGGTGGAGCCTTCTTCTCAGATAGGAAAGAAAAGAGCAGCATAGGCTCAACATAACCATCTTCCGCATCCGGTTTTGCTTCTCCTGGAGTTCTGTTTGAGACGTTCTGGTCTTCAATGAAAAACAAAAACTCCAATTGAAACTTCACAAATTCAATTTGTAGGATGAAATTCATAATTACTATTTTGATAAAACATGTAATATTCATATATTTGTATGCTACTGTGTCCAAGTTAGAATAAAACCAGTATCATCTGAACTTAAGTCCAAAGAGTGTCGGCATTTGATCTTCATAATGAGTTCTATGTGGTTTTTTTTCGTTCCTCCTCGCAAATAAATTCTTATAGTGTAGATGAAATTCATTTATCTTCACAGTATTTATCTTCGTCATATATTCCTCTAGTATTCATTTGCTGGATTCATGTGCATAAATATGCT
>CAYSVF010000429.1:0-2639 GCA_964434415.1 uncultured Parvibaculum sp. | reverse complement strand
CTACGAGCTGCAGGCAGAGCGCGGCTGTGTAGAGCTTGGTGATGGAGCCGATCTGGAAAAGCGTGTCCGGCGTGACCGGAACCTTCGTATCGATATTGCAGACGCCCGCGCTTGCCTCCGCAAAGCCTGCTCCATCCCATAGAAGCAGCGTTGCGCCGGGCACGCCGAAATCCTCTATCGCGGTGGTGAGCGTTTCCTGAATATGGGTTTGGTCGGGAAGGGGCATGACGGCTCTGTCGGTGATTATAGGCTTAGCCTAGTCGGTATAACCGCTGGCAAACAACTGGTCGATTTCACGTATATCGGATAGACCTTGAGACAAGACGCTCAGAAATCCGGGGGGGCCGTGTTCCAGTCGATTGCCAATATGTTTCCGACTCAGAAAATGGCGGAGTCGAAGTTTCTCTCGGCGCTTTGGCGCATTCTTTTCTATCTATTCAAACCCTCCGCCTCCTTCGTGATGCGGTTGCCCTATTATCGGGCGCTTGTCTTTCCGAAAAAGGGGACGCTGACACGCGTCCTCATCCGTCGCGGGTGCTGGGAAAAGGAATTGACGGAGCGGTTTGCCTGTTTTGTGAAGCCGGGTGGATTCGTCGTCGATGCCGGCGCGAATTTCGGAAACTACGCGCTCACGGCTTCCGGCCTGATGAAGGGCGAGGGGCTTGTCCTGGCATTCGAGCCGCATCCGGTGACCTTCGACCTGCTCAGGCAGAATATTGCGTTGCAGGACGAACCTGTCATTACCGCGGAGCAGGCGGCGCTCGGCGACAAGCCGGGGGAGCTGGAACTGGTGACGGATCAAGACAATCCGGGGGGCCACAGTTTCAATCCGGGCCAGGTCTGGCGCGCGGGTGTCAGCGAAAAGGTACGTGTCGTCGCGCTCGACGACTATCTGGCGGAGCACGGCATTACGCAGCGCCTCGACCTGCTTAAATCCGACACCGAGGGTTTCGATTTCAAGGTACTGAAGGGGGCCCGCCAGACGATCGAGCGCGACAGACCGACCGTCTTCTGCGAGGTTTCGCCCGGCGGATTGCGCGAAGCGGGCGATAATTACGAAGAGCTTCTCGCCTTCTTCGAAGACCTCGGATACCGCGCGAGCATGCAGGATAAAGGGTCCCGCCGGATTGTGGACATGTCTTTCCGCGACTTGTCCGCACTGCTGGCAGATCTGAATGACGATTTCCGCGATGTGATTTTTGTCCATCCCGGAAACAGGTAAGGACGCGAGAAAGAAGATGCCCCATCCAAGCGATGCAGACCGCGACGTCGCGGCCATCGATCACATCATCCTCGCCGTATCCGATCTTGCCGAGGCCGAGACGGTCTATTCCGGTATTTTCGGGCGCACGCCTTCATGGCGGGGCGGGCATCCGGGCGGCGGCACCTCCAACGTGCTCTACCGGCTGGAGAACACCTATGTGGAATTGCTGGCCGCGACAGGCGAGGGGCCGAATGCGACGGCGGTGAACGCTTTCATCGAGGAAAATGGCGAAGGCGTTTTCGGTATCGCGCTTCAGGTGACAAACGCCGAGGAGGTGCGGGAAGCCTTCGCCGCACGCGGGCTGCCTGTGGGCAAGGTTGCGACGGCCGAAGGCATCGACGAGATGACCGGCGCGAAACGGGAATGGAAGAGCTTCTTCATCGACCGGCAAGCGACGCGCGGGCTGACGGTTTTCGCCATCGAACATCTGAGCCCGGCGGATGCACTGCCCATGGCGCCGCTCGGCGCGGGCGTCCGCGAAGACGAGGCCGTACAGGCCGCCGACCATGTGGTGGTGATGACGCCCGATGCGGAGGCGGTGAAGACGCTCTTTGAAGAGAAAGTGAATATCCGCCTCGCGCTCGACCATTCGAAACCGGAATGGGGCGTGCGTCAGCTTTTCTTCCGCACGGGCGGCATGACGCTGGAAGTGGTGCAGCCGCTGGACGAAACGCGCGCGCCCAAGAAAGATCATTTCTGGGGCCTTGCCTGGAAGACGCATCACATCAATGCCGTGCAGGCGCGCCTTGCCGCGCAAGGCTATGACATGTCCGATGTGAAGACGGGCCGCAAGAAGGGCAGTTTCGTCGCGACCATCCGCACACCGACCTGCAATGTACCGACAATTTTGATCGGCGAGGCGGGGTAGGAACACACCCGCTTTTACCTCATCGTCATTCCGGGCTCGACCCGGAATCCATCCGGCATTTCGAAGTCAGTATGGACCCCGGATCAAGCCCGGGGTGACGGCCAAAACTACTGGTCGCGATCTGCGGCAGCCCGAGCGAGGCGGTCGTTGATCGCTTCGCCCAGCCCCTCATGCGGCAGGGGCATTACCGCAAGGCGGCGGCCAGCTGCCTGCTCGTCCAATGCGCGGAGCATCGCAAACAGATTGGCCGCGGCCTCGGTGAGATCGCCCTTTACGGAAAGATTGAGCGAGGCGCCGAGCGACGGGGCATCCGGGCCGAAGCCGAGCAAAATCTCGTCAGTCTCTTTCTCGCGCACATTGAGCCGGATCGGCGCGTTGGGCGCGTAATGGCTGGCGAGCTGGCCGGGAGAGGAGCGTCCCGCCTCGTCCGATTGAGGCGCGGCCTCGGCAAGCGGTGCGCCCAGCACCTTTTCGATGTCGTTGCGCGCGATCGCACCGGGACGCAGC
>CAYSVF010000428.1:0-2641 GCA_964434415.1 uncultured Parvibaculum sp. | reverse complement strand
TCACATAGAAGGTGAGAAACGTGGTGATCACCATGGTGGAGCTCACCGCGATGCCATAGGCAGCGGCAAGATTGCCCGACGTCTTGAAGCCCAGCACAAGGCCCACCGTCGCAAGCCCCAGCGCCACATTGACCGCGGGTACATAGACCTGCCCGGTTTCCTCAGACGAGGTCTGGATGATCCTGACCCGCGGACACTGGCCCAGTTGCACTGCCTGACGTGTCAGGGAGAACGCACCCGAAATCACCGCCTGCGAGGCAATCACCGTCGCCGCTGTGGCAAGCGCGATCAGCGGGTAAAGAGCCCAGCCCGGTGCCAGATGATAAAAGGGGTGGCTTGCCTGCGCGGGGTCGGCAAGGACCAGCGCACCCTGCCCGAAATAATTGAGAATCAGACAGGGAAAGGCGCACCCGAACCAGGCCAGGCGGATCGGCGCGCGTCCGAAATGCCCCATATCGGCATAAAGCGCCTCGCCGCCCGTCACAACCAGGAAAACCGCGCCCAGAACGGTCAGCGCCACGCCGCCCGCCTGAGTGCAGAACTCGATCGCGTAAAGCGGATTGAAGGCAAGCAGCACCGCCGGATTGCGAACGATCTGGACCGCCCCCAGCACACCGATGGTGATGAACCAGACAAGCGTCACAGGACCGAAGAAAGCCCCGACACTGGAGGTCCCCCGCGACTGCATCGAGAACAGGGCCACCAGAATAACCAGCGTAATCGGGATCACATAGGGATCGATCCCATGTGCGGTCGTCTCCAGCCCCTCCACCGCGCTCAAAACCGAGATCGCCGGCGTGATCATCCCGTCGCCGTAAAGCAGCGCCGCGCCGAATATGCCGAAGACGATCAGCATGGTCTTGCCGCGCGTCTCTCCGCCCCGCCAGGGATTAAGCAGTGCCAGCAGGGCGAGGATACCGCCCTCGCCCTTATTGTCCGCCTTCATGACGAGCACGAGATATTTGAGCGAGATGACGATGATGAGCGCCCAGACGATGAGCGAGAGAATGCCGAGCACATGGAAAGGACTGGGCGAGAGGTCAGACAGCGCCTGCCGGAACGCATAGAGCGGGCTCGTGCCGATATCGCCATATACGATGCCCAGCGCACCAAGCGCGAGAACCGGCAGCTTGCGCTGCCCCTCTTCCTGCTGAGCTTCCGGCATCCGGGCCCCTTTTGCGGTGAAATCCGCCTGATCCGTCCACCGGCATTTATAGCCCGACCGCCGGATAGAGCCTAGTCGCAAGCCGGAAGGGGAGCCCGGTACCGCCGCTATTTACGCAAAGGACGCGGCCCCTCGAACTCCGCCGTCATGGAGGTTGAGAGGTCCTCGTCGCGCGCGGCCGCTTCATCCTTGAGCGAAGTTGCTCTGGCGACCGCCTCCTTGTCCGACTTGAGCTGGAAGAAGGTGTAGGACAGCGTGATGGTCTGAATGGATTTGGTGTCGATATCGGTCTCGAATTCCGGATCGATATAGAACATGACCGGCATCTTCGCTGTCTCGCCCGGCGCGAGCTTCTGCTCGTTGAAGCAGAAGCACTGCGTCTTGGTGAAATAATAACCCGCCGCATCCGGCGTCACATTGTAGATCGCGCGGCCGACAATAGTGTGGTCGGAATTGTTGGTGGCGGTGTAATAAATCTTGGTGGGAAGCCCGATATGGGTCTTCACCTCCCGCTGCGCCGGCTTGAACGTCCAGGGCAGACCATTGGCCACGTTGGCATCGAAGCGCACCGTGATCGCACGGCCGATCCTGTCCACACCGGGATTGACGTCCCGCTTCACCGTGACCGTCCCGCCATAGCCCGTCGCCTGGCAGAACAACTGGTAGAGAGTCGGCGCATAGACAACCGCCGTCGTGGCCATGGCCAGCAGCACGAAGGAAAGGCCGAGCGGAACGATATTGTCGCGGATACGCTTCATGATGCCGGACATTAAGAGGCAGATCGCCCTGCGGCAAGCTGGCGCAGCACCCCGGGCCCCGTGACCGATTGTCTCGCAGAAAACGAAGGGTTTCCCCTGCGAAACGCCCTTTTGCACCGTTTCGGCGCCGTACCGCGCCGTGCTATCACTTTGCATCCGGCCGGTGACAGCCCCCGACAGAGCGGGCGCCCGGCAGGAGGAGACGCAAGGGGAGGATAGAGTTTCGTGTCTGATTCAGTATTCGTGACGCGGCGTCGCATTTCGGCCACCGCCGCCATTCTCGCACTTTCGGCTGTTCCACTCGCCTGCGGCCCCGCCCGGGCAGCGGATAACGCCTCTTCGCAGGAAGCCACCGAAGGCGCCATCGTCGTGACATCGACCGTGCCGGGTACACCGCGCGCCACCCATAGCGGCAATATCGCGAAACTTCTGCCCTACCAGTATGACTTCATCGCGCCCGACCAGCCCGCGGAAGCGCTCAACCGGCTCCCCGGTGTCGATATCGAACAGGGCTCCGGCGTCGAACATCTGACGGCCATCCGCTCGCCTGTGCTGACCGGTGGCGCGGGCGCAGGATCCTTTCTCTATCTGGAGGACAGCGTACCCCTGCGCGCGGCGGGCTTTGGCAATGTGAATGCGCTGATGGACTCCATGCCGGAGATCAATGGCGGCATCGAAATCGTGCGCGGCCCCGCCAGCGCGCGTTATGGCTCCAATG
>CAYSVF010000427.1:0-2647 GCA_964434415.1 uncultured Parvibaculum sp. | reverse complement strand
ATCAGGAACTGTTCCGCTTCTACAGCTACGTCGCCACGGAGCGCCGTCCGTTTGCCGCAGCCGGAACCATGCAGGTGGCCGGCGACAAGGTGGTCAGGACGGAGGGTGTCTATATGCCGCTGTCCTATGACGGCTACCGGACGGATCGCATCCTCGGCTGCTCGATGAAATATGACCTGGAGCGGCACGACTTCCTGGACGACGACCCCCTCTCTTTCTGAGCTGGTGGCGGCCGGCCCCGGCGCCCTTCGCGACCCTTGCTTTGACCCTGTCGAGGCCTTGACCTAAATTCCTGCCCAACCCGCCAGACAACAGATTTCAGGGAAGCAGGAACGCCATGGCCCTCGACGCCGAAACCCGCGAACAGCTCATCTCATCCGTCCGACGCTTCGTTGAGGAGCGCCTGCGCCCGATCGAGGCCCAGGTGTCCGAAAACGACGAAGTGCCGGCGGAAATCGTCGCAGAGATGGCGGAACTGGGCCTTTTCGGAATTTCCGTGCCGACCGAATATGGCGGCCTCGGCCTTACCATGGAGGAGGAGTGCCTGCTCATGTTCGAGCTGGGCCGGACCTCTCCCGCCTTCCGCTCGGTCATCGGCACCAATGTCGGTATCGGCAGCCAGGGCATCGTGATGCATGGCCGTCAGGAGCAGAAGGAGTACTGGCTCCCGAAGATCGCCAGCGGGGAGGTGATCGCTTCCTTCGCGCTGACCGAGCCCGAAGCGGGCTCCGACGCCGCCTCGCTCAAGACCACGGCGATCCGCGACGGCGACCACTACATCGTCAACGGGACCAAGCGCTACATCACCAATGCGAACAAGGCGGGCCTCTTCACCCTGATGGCGCGCACCGATCCCTCCACGCCGGGCGCCAAGGGCGTTTCCGCCTTCATCGTGCCGTCGGACTGCCCCGGCATCCATATCGGCAAGCCGGAAAAGAAGATGGGCCAGCAGGGCGCGCATATTTGCGACGTGGTGTTCGACGACGCGCGCATCCCGGCCGAATGCCTGCTGGGCGATCAGGAGGGCAAGGGCTTCGTGACTGCCATGCAGGTGCTGGAACGCGGCCGCCTGCATATTTCCGCAGTCTGCGTCGGCGTCTCCGACCGGCTGGTCGAGGAATCGGTCGTCTATGCCGCCGAGCGCAAACAGTTCGGCGCACCCATCGGCAATCTCCAGCTCGTGCAGGCATTGCTGGCCGACAGCAAGACCGAATCCTATGCGGGCCGCTGTATGGTGATGGATGCCGCGCGCCGCCGCGACGCAGGCGAGGATGTCGGCACCTTGGCGTCCTGCTGTAAGCTCTTCTGTTCGGAGATGGTGGGCCGCGTGGCCGATCGGGCCGTGCAGGTGTTTGGCGGGGCGGGCTATGTGGCCGATTACGGCATCGAGCGCTTCTACCGCGACGTGCGCATCTTCCGCATCTATGAGGGCACCAGCCAAGTGCAGCAGGTCATCATCGGCCGCAACCTCATCAAAGAGGTGAGCTGACCTTCATGCCCGGTGCGCTGGACAGGCTGACGAAGGAAATCAGGGCCTGCCGCGTCTGCGTTGAAAATCCGCGCAAGGTCCCGCTGCCGCATGAGCCGCGTCCGGTGCTGCGCGTCTCAGCCACGGCGCGCATCTGCATTGCCGGTCAGGCGCCGGGTACGCGAGTTCACGCATCCGGCGTACCGTTCACCGATCGCAGCGGCGACCGGCTTAGGGACTGGATGGGCGTCAGCGAGGAGGAGTTTTACGATACGTCCCGCGTTGCCATCGTTCCCATGGGGTTCTGCTTTCCGGGGCAGGACGCAAAAGGCAGCGACCTGCCGCCAAGGCCGGAATGCGCCGCACATTGGCGGGCGCGGCTCTTCGACCATCTGCCGCAGATCGATCTGTTCCTGCTGGTCGGTCAATACGCGCAAGGCTGGCATCTGGGCGCTGCGAAGCGCAAAAGCCTGACCGAGACCGTCACGAACTGGCGCGAATACGGGCCCGGAGCCATCCCGTTGCCGCATCCCTCCTGGCGCAACAATGCCTGGATTCGGAAAAACCCGTTGTTTGAGTCGGAATTGCTGCCGGTACTCAAACGCGAGGTCCGTGCCCGGCTTTGAGCTCATCTTTGAAGCCGGGTGCGACGACGCGCCATCGGCAACCGCTTTGACAAACTCCCTGCCATTCCCTAGTAGAGAATCCGATGGGGGACGGTATGCGTTTATCCGCTGGCAGAAAAACAATGCGCGCAGGAGGGAAGGGGAGCCACCGCTTCCTTGCCCAGCGCATTCTGCTGGTCCTCCTTCTTGTCACCTTCATTCTGCCGAGCTTTGCCGCGATCCACGCCTCCGGCGACGAATCGGAAATCCTCGCCCCCGGCTTCTATAAGGACCGGATCGTGCTTTGCACGGGCGCGGGCCTCAAGATCATCAAGCTCGACCCGGCCACGGGAAAGCCGCTCGAAGATCAGACGGACAATGCGGATCATCTGTCGCCGGTCTGCGCGCCGATGGTCACGGCCTCGCTTTTCCTGTCGCCGTCTCTGCCTGTGGCGGACGCGATTTTCGGCGGGGGAGAGCCGCTCGACCTCCGCGACGACATCGCCATCCTGCATGAGCAGGCAGCTTCGCCTCCGCTGCCGCCCAGGGGGCCTCCTGCTGCCTGAAGCTGTTT
>CAYSVF010000426.1:0-2650 GCA_964434415.1 uncultured Parvibaculum sp. | reverse complement strand
ATTTCGAACTCGGTCTGCAGATCCTCGTCGGTAACCGCCACCTGATCGGCAACGTGTGCGACGACGGGCGAAGGGCGCTTCACGGATTCACCGCGTCCAATCGCGTAGTAAAGGAAACCATGGCTGGCAACGATGTCGGGATCGTAGAGATTGCGGCCATCGACGATCACCGGACGTCCCAGATTGGCCTTAAGCCATGCGAAATCCGGCACCCGGAACTGCTTCCACTCCGTGCAGATGACAAGCGCGTCGGCGCCGGCGGCGGCCTCGTCTGGGGAACCGGCCCGAACGAGGTCGGGGCGGTCGCCATAGATCTCCGATGCGCTCTTCATGGCTTCCGGATCGAAGGCGCGCACCTTTGCGCCGGCCGCCCACAACGCCTCCATCAAGACGCGGCTCGGCGCCTCGCGCATGTCGTCGGTGTTCGGCTTGAAAGCGAGGCCCCAGAGAGCGATCGTCCTGCCGGCAAGACGCCCGTCGAATGCCTGCTGAAGCTTGCCGAAGAGCAACTGCTTCTGGTTCTCGTTGACCCGCTCCACCGCTTCCAGCAAATGCGGAGCGATGCCGACTTCCCTTGCCGTGCTGACGATAGCGCTGACATCTTTCGGAAAGCAGGAGCCGCCATAGCCGCAGCCGGGATAGATGAAGTGGTAGCCGATACGCGGATCCGAGCCGATGCCGACGCGCACGTCCTCGATATTGGCGCCCAGTGGCTCGGCGATGGCCGCCATCTCGTTCATGAAGCTGATCTTCGTCGCCAGCATGGCATTGGCGGCATATTTCGTCAGCTCGGCCGAACGGATATCCATCATCATCAGCTTGTCGTGGTTGCGATTGTAGGGCGCATAGCAGGCGGCCAGCGTCTTTCGCACCTTGCGGGAATCCGTGCCGATAATGACTCGCGCCGGGCGTGCAAAATCCTCGATCGCGCTGCCTTCCTTGAGAAACTCCGGGTTCGAACAGACGTCGAATGGATGATCCGTTCCCGCCTCGGCCTGGGCCTGCTCGATCACCGAGCGAACCATGTCGGCAGTCCCGACAGGAACCGTCGACTTGCCGACCACGATCTTGTAGCCGTCGATGTTCTCGCCGATTGTCCGGGCGACGGCGCGCACATGCGAGAGATTGGCCGAACCGTCTTCGTTGGAAGGCGTTCCCACAGCGATGAAGATGATGTCGCCGGTGCGAACCGCAGACGCGCCATCCGTGGTAAAGGCAAGGCGGCCCGCTTTACGGTTGGCAAGCACCATCTCCTTCAGGCCGGGTTCGAAGAAAGGTACCTCGCCCTTCTCGAGCGACTCGATGCGTCGCGGATCGATATCGACGCAAAGCACCTTGTGCCCGACATCGGCGAAACAGGCACCCGTGACCAGGCCAACATAGCCGGTGCCGAAGATCGTAAGCTTCATGCGAAAACAGTTCCTGACCACGTGGAAATTGCAAGCGACTGACGCGATTTCGGGCTTTTAGCCCATCCGCCCGCCTTCAAATAGACATTGATGCCGAAATTTGCCACATGGCTCCTCAGTACGCACCAAGGGCGATCTACACTCTCGCCCCAACTGGCGATCGATTCATGAAAGTTCTGCTGACCGGCGCCGCCGGCTTCATTGGCTATCACACTGCAAAACGCTTTCTCGAGCGGGGCGACGACGTGTTTGGCCTGGATAATTTGAACGACTACTATCCGGTCGCGCTGAAAGAGGCCCGGCTCGCCGACCTGCGCAAGCATCCCCGCTTCGAATTCGTGAAGGACGATGTTTCGCAACGCGATCTGGCGTCACGATTGCCGTCGCACGCGCTCGCGCCCGATGCGATCGTCCATCTGGCGGCCCAGGCAGGCGTGCGCTATTCGGCCGAAAATCCCTACGTCTATATCGACTCCAACGTCACCGGCCAGGTCGTGATGTTCGAGCTTGCTGCCCGGATGAAGCGACGTCCGCCGATTGTCTATGCAAGCTCGTCTTCGGTCTATGGCAGCGACGCACAGGCGCCTTTTTCCGAAACAGCGCGAGCCGACGCGCCGATCTCCATCTATGCCGCAACGAAAAGGGCAGGTGAGCTGCTCGCCAATGCCTATCGGGAGATACACGGCATCAACGCGACCGCGTTGCGCTTTTTCACCGTCTATGGCCGCTTCGGCCGACCCGATATGGCCCCCTGGATTTTCACCAACGCGATCTTGCGCGGCAAGCCCATCTCCGTCTTCAACGATGGCAGGATGAAGCGTGACTTCACGCATGTGGACGACATCGTAGCCGGCGTGGTGGCCGCCGCCGACCGTATCGTTGCGCGGCCGGAAGAAACGGAGCGCGTCTACAATCTCGGCAATAACGGCCCCGTCGAACTGCTCGATTTCATCTCGACGATCGAGGAGGCCTCAGGCCGCAAAGCCATGATGGAGATGAAGCCGAAGCCGGCAGGCGATGTCGAACTGACCTTCGCCGACATCGCACGCGCCCATCGCGATCTGGATTTCCAGCCGCGTGTCTCTTTGCGCGACGGCATCCGCGATTTTGTGAGTTGGTACAAGACCTATGCGAATTTGTGAGCGAGTGAGCGCGGCATGAGCCGTCTCGACAGTTTCATCCGCCGCATGAGCGCACAGCGCGACTGCCGGAACCATGCCGCCGAAGGGCTTGTCGTCGTC
>CAYSVF010000425.1:0-2655 GCA_964434415.1 uncultured Parvibaculum sp. | reverse complement strand
TCGCATAGCAGATGGCGCGGCAGGCTTCCGTCAGGCTCTTCATGCTCATCAGCATACGGCGCACGTCGGGCAGCATGATGATGGGCGCCATTTCATCCGCCGGAACATTCTCCGCGCCCGGCACGCCTTTGGGCGGGCGGCCCTGCTTGCGGTCCCGCGCATAGGCCAGTGCGTGCTGATAGGCGGCCTCGGCAATCGCCACGCCCTGCGTACCGACCAGAAGCCGCGCATTGTTCATCATGGTGAACATGCAGGCGAGGCCCTTGTTCTCCTCGCCGATCAGCCAGCCCCGTGCGCCGCCGTTTTCGCCAAAGGACATGACGCATGTCGGCGACCCGTGAATGCCGAGCTTTTCTTCAAGGCCAATGCAATAGGCGTCATTGCGTTCGCCCAGCGAGCCGTCCTCCTTCACCAGGAATTTCGGCACGAGGAAGAGCGAGATGCCTTTCGTGCCCGCGGGCGCGTCCGGCAGGCGGGCCAGCACGAGATGGACGATGTTCTCCGCCATGTCGTGATCGCCATAGGTGATGTAGATCTTGGTGCCGGTGACGAGATAGCTGCCGTCCTCCTGCGGCACGGCCTTGGCCTTCAGCGCATTGAGGTCGGACCCGGCCTGCGGCTCGGTCAGGTTCATCGTGCCGGTCCACTGGCCGGAGATGAGGTTCGGCAGATATTTCTCGCGCAGCTCCGGCGCGCCATGAGCCGTCAGCGCCTCGATGGCGCCTTGCGACAGGATGGGGCAAAGGCCGAAGGAGAGGTTGGAGGCGTTCCACATTTCCTGCATGGCAACCGCCAGCGCGCCCGGCAGTCCCTGCCCGCCATACTCCGGCGTCGCGGCAAGGCTGCCCCAGCCGCCTTCGACCCACTTTTTATAGGCCTCGGCAAATCCCTTCGGCGTCTTCACGCCCTCGCCCTTTTCGAGCCGCGCCCCTTCCTCGTCGCCGGAGCGATTGAGCGGCGCCAGCACGTCGCCGGCGAGCTTCGCGCCCTCTTCCAGCACCGCCTCCACGAGGTCGGGGCTCAGTTCGGCGAAATCTCCCTTGCCGGCAAGCTCCGACAGGCCCGCCACATCGTTCAGAATGAAGGCCATGTCACGAACGGGCGCACGATAGGTCATGGGGGAGGCTCCTGAAATCACGATAGAAAGACAGACGGGAAAGGCCGCATGGCGGACCCGGCCAGTTTTACGTATTGTCGGGCCGGATTGTAACCCTTCGTCATGCCGCACCCAGCCTGTTTCGGTCGTGCATGCGAAAGCATGACGAAATCGCGCTTCGATGAGGTCAGATATGTCGATCAGCTATGAAGGCAAGGGAAAGCGCGCCCTCATCACCGGGGCGTCGGCGGGCATCGGGGCGGAACTTGCCCGGGTCTTCGCCGAGCATGGCTTCGACCTCATTCTGGTCGCCCGCCGCCGGGAGAAGCTGGAGGCGCTGGCCGAAGAGCTGGCGCGCGACATGAAAACCGACTGCCACGTCATCGTCGCGGATCTTGCCGACCCCGCCGCGCCGCGCGCGATCTTCGACGAGGTGACAGCGCGGGGGCTGCCGGTGGATGCTCTGGTCAACAATGCGGGCTATGGCATTCCCGGCAATTTCCGCGACACGAAGTGGGAGGATCAGGCCGCCCTCATTCAGGTCATGGTCACCGCCGTCGCCGAGCTTTGCCATCTCTTCGGCCCCTGCATGAAGGCGCGCGGCTATGGCCGCATCCTCAATATAGCTTCGGTTGCGGGTCACCTGCCGGCATCCGCGGGCGGCACGCTTTATTCTGCCAGCAAGGCCTTCGTCATCAAGCTTTCCGAGGCGCTCCATTTCGAATATCTGGGTACGGGCGTCCATGTGACCGCGCTCTGCCCCGGTTTCACCTGGTCGGAATTTCACGACGTGATGGGCAATCGCGAGGAAATGAACCGCCTGCCCAAATTCCTCTGGCTCGATACGAACCGTGTCGCGCGAGAGGGTTTTCGCGCGGTGATGGAAAACGATCCCGTCTATATCAACGGTTTCGTCTATCGGCTGATTACCTGGTTCGTCGACATTGTCCCCGACCATCTTCTCTACCGGCTGATCGGCCGGCAATCGGGAGAGAAGCCGAGCGCATGACCGTCCCCTGCGTATCAGCGAAAGACGAAACCATCGCCGAGGCCGCCCGGGCCTTGCGCGAAGGGCGGCTCGTCGCCTTCCCGACCGAGACCGTCTACGGGCTCGGCGCGGACGCGACCAATGACGAGGCGGTCGCGCGTATCTTCGAGGCCAAGGGCCGCCCGCGCTTCAACCCGCTCATCGTACATGTAAGCGGCGCCGACGAAGCCGCCGCCCATGTGCTTTTCACGCCCGAGGCGGAAAAGCTCGCCGCCGCCTTCTGGCCGGGCGGGCTGACGCTCGTCCTGCCGCGCCGCGCCGACACACCGCTTTCGCTTCTCGTCAGCGCCGGGCTCGATACGGTGGCGATCCGCGTGCCCGCGCATTCCGTCGCGCAGCGTCTCATCGCGGCGGCGGAACGCCCGCTCGCCGCACCGTCGGCCAATGCGTCCGGCAAGGTGAGCCCCACCCGGGCGGAGCATGTCGTGGAATCGCTCGGCCATTCGCCGCTGCTGGCCATGGTGCTCGATGGCGGCGCTTGCGAGATGGGTCTGGAATCCACCGTGATCGG
>CAYSVF010000424.1:0-2660 GCA_964434415.1 uncultured Parvibaculum sp. | reverse complement strand
GGAAACCGGCGACGGTTGCCGATGTGACGCCCGATGAAATCGACAGCTATTTCTCGGGCGAGGGCAAGGAAGCGCTGATGTAAGGCCCGGCGCAACAAGGGCCCCTAAAAGTTCAGGCAGGAGGAGACGACAATGGCGGCAATCGGATTTATCGGTCTCGGCAATATGGGCGGCCCCATGGCGCTCAACCTCGTCAAGGCGGGGCACAAGCTCACCGTCTTCGACCTGTCGAAGGACGCGGTCGCAAAGCTTGTCGATGCGGGCGCAAGCGCCGCGTCGACCGCTGCCGATGTGGTGAAGGGGGCGGAGTTCGTCGTCACCATGCTGCCCGCGGGCTCTCATGTGAAATCGGTCTATCTGGGCGATGAGGGCCTTCTCGCGGCCGCCGGAAAGGGCACGCTCTTCATCGACAGTTCCACCATCGACGTGCCCACCGCGCGCGAGGTGATCGCGGCGGCGTCCGAAGCCGGTATGCAGATGGTCGATGCGCCTGTTTCGGGCGGCGTCGGCGGGGCGGAGGCCGGCACCCTCACCTTCATGGTCGGCGGCGAGGCATCGGCCTTCGACAAGGCAAAGCCCGTGCTCGACGTCATGGGCAAGAACATCTTCCATGCCGGTCAGGCGGGGAACGGTCAGGTCGCCAAGGTCTGCAATAACATGATCCTCGGCATTTCCATGATCGGCGTCTGCGAAGCCTTCAATCTCGGCGAGAAGCTGGGCCTCGACGCGCAGACGCTCTTCGACATTTCCTCCACCGCGTCCGGCCAGTGCTGGTCCATGACCTCCTATTGCCCGGTGCCGGGACCGGTGCCGGCCGCGCCCTCCAACCGCAATTACCAGCCGGGCTTTTCCGCAGGGATGATGCTCAAGGATCTCCGCCTTGCGCAGGAGGCCGCGACGGGCGTCAGGGCGGCGACCCCGCTCGGCGGCGCGGCGGAGCAGCTCTATACGCTGATGGAGGCGGCAGGCGCGGATTCCCTCGATTTTTCGGGGATCATCCAGCTCATTCAGGGAAAATTGGGTAAATAAGCCTGCAATTGGCTCAAATCCGCACGGAAATGAACCGGCTTTAAGCCATCATTAGTACCGCGCAGCTATGTTTTTCGGCGAGTCGGGTCAGAAGACCCGAGTGTGTAACAGCTTGCTTGGGCCGAATTCATGGGTGCCACACAAATGAAGCCGAACCCGGTTATCCGCGACGGTGAAGACGCCAATCAGAATGAAGAAGCGTCCAAAACGACCTATCTGGAAGCTCTGACCTATGTCGAGCGTCTGCATCGCCGTCTTCTCGATGTGATCAAGGATGAGCTGGAGCGCCAGAATTGCTCCGAAATCAACTCCGTCCAGGCGTTGCTGCTCTTCAACATCGGCGACTCGGAAATGACGGCGGGCGAATTGAAGACGCGCGGCCATTATCTGGGCTCCAATGTTTCCTACAACCTGAAGAAGCTTGTGGAAACGGGCTATATCAATCACCAGCGCTCCAATGTGGACCGCCGTTCTGTGCGTGTGCGCCTGACGGACAAGGGCCGCGAGATCTGCGCGGTGATAGACCAGCTCTACGACAAGCATTGCGGCCAGATCGCCGAAGTGGGCGACGTCTCGGTGGAAGAGCTGCGCCAGCTCAACCAGACGCTTTTCAAGCTCGAACGCTTCTGGACCGACCAGATCCGCTATCGCCTCTGAGGCGCGGCTTGCATGAGGGTTGCATGGGGAGGACTTGTGTCGCCCCCCGATGCACCCATCTGCAATACCGGGTGCCTTTTTCGGCCATGTCGGGTGCGGCGGAGTACGAATAATCGCGCTCCCTGTCCCAAAATGGTAAACATGCCGGGGGCGTGCCTTTAAGCGCGCAGGGCTGGAAAGAGCAGGTCGGTGGTTCGTTTTTTCTCACATATGTCGTTCAGGGCCGTTTCGACGGCGCTCTTAGCGCTTTGTCTCGCCGCCGCCGTTTCGGCCGGCGCGCGGGCGCAAGGGCTCGACGGTTCTGCCGATGCCTGGGTCGATCCCTGGGATGCCCCGGCGGTGGACGATGCGGGGATGTCCGCGTCGGATGCGCCCGGCAGCGCCGCGGCGGCGGCCGACGAGATCGACGAGGTGCCGGTCGCCCAGAGCGCGGCGCCGACGCTCGGCAGCAATGCCGTCCAGCGCATCGACCGCGCGATCGCGCTTTACGAGAAAATCGAGAGCTGGGGCGGCTGGCCCCGCATTCCGCAGGGCGAGAAGCTCGAACTCGGCGTTACCGATCGGCGCGTTGCGCTGCTGCGCGAACGGCTGGTGGCGGGCGGCGACATGACGGCCTCCAAGGCCGATCCCTATCTTTTCACGCCGCAGGTCGATGACGCGGTGAAGCGTTTTCAGCGCCGCAACGGGTTGAAGCCCGACGGCGTAGTCGGTCCGCGCACGCTCGAAATGATGAATGTGCCGGTTTCGCGGCGCATCGCCCAGCTTCGCCAGAACCGCTCCCGGCTCGTGGAGATGGTCGCCAAGGTGGCGGGCAGCAAACGCTATGTCTTCGTGAACATTGCCGCGCAGGAAGTGGAGGCGGTGGCCGACAACCGCGTCGAGTTCCGCCAGCGCGTCGTCGTCGGCAAGCGGGACCGGCAGACGCCGGAACTGTCGAGTGCCATCAGCTCCGTCATTCTGAATCCCTACTGGTT
>CAYSVF010000423.1:0-2663 GCA_964434415.1 uncultured Parvibaculum sp. | reverse complement strand
CCGTAGCGCTCGCCGAGCCGGGCGGCATCTTCCTTTCCGCGCTTTAGTCGAGCCCTGAGAAGCAGCGGGGCAACGGGCCGCAGGAGGCGCGTGACAAGGGCATAAGCGGCAAGCCCCGTGCGGGAAGGGGCGGGGACTGTCTTCGCATCCGTTCCACTCAACGCACCACGGCTCCCGCCTCGTTATGCGCAGGCGCCCGGCCGACGATCCTGTCCGCCTCGGCCGTCACCGCGTTGAGAGCTTCCTCGACATGCTGACGGGCCTGCTCAAGCGCTTCCTCGTCTGCGTCGCGGGCAACATAGATCGGATCGCCCAGCACGAGCGCGCCGCGCGAGAAGGGCAGGTTGATCGTGAACCTGTCCCAGTTGTTGAGCTGAACACGCGACCGCGTCGTTGCCGCGACAGGGACGATGGGCCGTCCGGAAAGCCGGGCCAGCATGACGATGCCTTCCCCCGCACGCCGTCCCGGGCCGGGGGGGAAGTCGGCGGTAAGGCCGACCGAAACATTTTCGCCGAGCGCGCGTATCATCGCGCGTAACGCGCTCGCGCCGCCTTTCTGACGATGTTTAGCCCGCTGGTGTTCGCCCTTGGGGGCGCCCGACCCGCGAATGGTGCCGAAGCCCAGATTGGCCATGATCTTGGCGATGATTTGCCCGTCGCCATGACGCGAGACCAGCACGCGCACTTCGCGCCAATTGTGCCACAGCGTCGGAATGAGCAGGTTCTGGCCATGCCATGTGGCGACGATGAAAGGTTCGTCGCCGGCCCAGAATTGTGCTGCGACATGGGACCGGCGTATCTCGAAACGGCCTGTCTGGCGCACGAAACGAATGAACAGGGCAGCCAGAAAGGCGACGCCGTCCATGAATGTTTCGCTTTTCACAATATCCTTTACCCGCGACATCTAACGCTCACTCTCCGGCAACCGCGGCAGCTTCCGCCGCCCGGCTTTCCTGCACCGGCTCTTCGATAAACTGAGAGCGTGACAGCTCTGCATAGAGGCCGCCCTTCTTGATGAGTTCGTTATGCGTCCCCTGTTCGAGCACGCGGCCCTCATCGATCACATAGATCATGTCCGCGTGTTTGATCGTGGAGAGGCGATGCGCGATGACAAGCGTCGTTCGGCCGACCATCAGACGCGACAATGCATTCTGGACTTTCAGCTCCGATGCCGTGTCGAGAGCGGAGGTCGCTTCGTCGAGTAGCAGGATCGGCGCATCCTTCAGCATTGCGCGGGCGATAGCGATTCGTTGGCGTTGTCCGCCCGAAAGTTTCTGCCCGGCCTCGCCGACGAGAGAATCGTAGCCATTGGGAAGTTCGGAGATGAATTCGTCGGCGGCTGCGTTGCGCGCGGCCTCCCTGATTTCCTCATCCGTCGCATCCGCCCTGCCATAGGCGATATTCGCCCGGATGGTGTCGTCGAACAGGAACGGTTCCTGCGTCACCAGCGCGCTGATCGCGCGGACGCTGTCGACGGTCACGTCCTTGAGGTCCTGTCCATCGATCAGAACGCGGCCCCCGGTCGGATCGTAGAAGCGAGGCACGAGATTGAGAATGGTGCTTTTACCCGCGCCGGAAGGACCGACAAGGGCGACGGTATGCCCCTTCGGCACGTCGAGGGAGACGCCGTGAAGAGCCGGAGTGCCGTCTGCATATTCGAAGCTGACATTCTCGAATTTCACGGTTCCTTGCGGCACGGCGAGCGGCTTGGCATCCGGCGCGGTGACGACCTGCGGTTCGGTGTCGAGGATCGGAAAAAGCCGGATCGCGGCGGCGACGCCTTCCTGCATGGTGGTCTGCGTGTTGGCGAGCGCCTTGAGCGGCTGATAGGCGAGCATGAGCGCGGTGATGAAACCGGTCATTTCGCCGAGCGTCAGACTGCCCGCCTGAATCAGCACGATGCTGACATAGATGACCAGCCCGATGCCGATGCCCGAAAGGGCTTCGGTGGTGGGGCCGGATGCGGCCCTCATCCGGATCGCGATCAGGGCCTGCGTCACAAGTTGCCTGATGATGATCTTGGCGCGGTCGAGCTCATGATCCTCGCGTCCATACGCCTTGACCACGCGAATACCCTTGAGGGTTTCCGAGATGAGCGTGGAAAGATCGCCCGTGCCCTCAAGGCTTTGCCGAGCCGCCTTGCGGGTTTTCTTGCCGAACCGCCGCAGGAAAAGAGCTGCCAGCGGCAGGATGCAGGTCGCGATCAGCGCGAGCTTCCAGTTCATGATGAAGACGGCGCCGAGCAGTCCGATCACCGAGAGGAGATTGCGCGCCTGATCGATCATCGATGTGGTGATGGTCCCGGTAAGCCGCCCGACATCTGCCATGAAGCTGGCGACGAAGCGGCCCGAATGCGTCGCGGAGAGCCAGGCGAGGTCGGCGCGGACGATGCGCTCGAACATCTTCGTCTGAATGCCCTCGACGATGCGCTGGCCGATCGTGCTCATGGTGACGGTGCTGCCATAGGAGGCGATGGACTTGATGCACATGATCACGGCGGCGGCCAGCGGAACGCCCCAGATTTGCCAGGCGGGCGGATCGGGATTGTTCACGACATCATCGACCACGGTCTTGAGCAGCCAGGGAATGGCGCCTGTCGTCGCGCCCACGACCGCGTTCAGCACGAGAGCAAAGGCGGCAAGTTTCCAGAGCGGCTTCAGATA
>CAYSVF010000422.1:0-2712 GCA_964434415.1 uncultured Parvibaculum sp. | reverse complement strand
GCCGTAGCGCGCGCGGTTCAGGCAGCCAAAGGGACCGGCAAGACCGCGCACATGTGGCAGGAAGTTTTCATCGGGCACGAAAACATCCGACAATGAAATCTCACCGGTGATGGAGGCGCGAAGCGAGAACTTGCCCTCGATCTTCGGCGTCTCGAAGCCCTTCATGCCGCGCTCGACGATGAAGCCGCGAATATTGTCCTTGCCGTCTTCCTCGAGCTTCGCCCAGACGACCGCAATGTCGGCGATGGGGGAGTTGGTGATCCACATCTTCGCGCCGTTGAGGATGTAGCCGCCATCGACCTTCTTCGCGCGCGTCTTCATGGAGCCGGGGTCGGAGCCATGATCCGGCTCGGTGAGGCCGAAACAGCCGACGAATTCGCCGCTGGCGAGTTTGGGCAGGAATTTCTGCTTCTGCTCCTCGGTGCCATAGGCGTTGATCGGATGCATGACGAGCGAGGACTGCACGCTCATCGCCGAGCGGTAGCCGCTATCCACGCGCTCCACCTCACGGGCGACGAGGCCGTAGCAGACATAGGAGAGACCGGCGCAGCCATAATCTTCCGGCAGCGTACAACCCAGCATGCCCTGAGCGCCCATCTCGTTCATGATCTCGCGATGGAAAACCTCGTTGCGATTGGCTTCCTTCACGCGGGTCATCAGCTTTTCGTCCGCATAGGCGCGCGCGCTGTCGCGCACCATCCGCTCTTCTTCGGTGAGCTGCTCGTCCAGCAGCAGCGGGTCTTCCCAGTTGAACGGGGCAAGCGGGGGATTGGGGTTTCCGGCGGTAGCCGATGCGCTTTTGGTGGCTTGCGACATGAAAATGGGTCCTCAAGCTGAGATACGAGAGATTGGCCAGTGATATAGCAGCCGGATGCGCTCAGGGCGAGAGGCGAGGCCACTGGAAGAAAAGGAAGACGCTGCGTCAGACCTTGCGGGCGGGGCGCCCTGCGGCCCTGGCATAGGCCGTCAATGTCTCGGCCAGATGGTCGAACATCAGCCGCATCCGGCGGTTTCCGCGCAGATCCTCATGCATGACGATCCAGATATCGAGCGGGAAGTCGAACGCATCGGGCATGAAGGAGACGAGCCCGTCCCGTGCCCCGAGGGGATATTGGCAGACACCGACGCCATATCCCGCCTTCAGCATGGCGTATTGGGCGACATCGCTATCGCAGCGATAGGAAAAGAAGTCCCGCGTAAGCTCGACGCCGGACAGGTTGAGTCGCCGGATGGAAGCGTTCCTGTCGTAGCCGATCACCGGGTGGTCGCGTAGCTCCTCCATGCTGGAGGGGAGGCCGTATTTTTCGATATAGGCGGGATGGGCATGGAGGCCGAGATGCACCGTGCCGAGTTTCTTTGCCACCAATGCGCTTTGCGTCGGCTGTGCCATGCGGACGGCGATATCGGCCTCACGCCTGAGGAGATCGCTGTTCCGGTTGGAGATCATCATTTCGATCTCGATCCGCGGGTGTTTTGCCCGGAATGGGGCGAGCATGGGAGGCAGCACCTCGGTACCGATGATTTCACTCGCGGTGAGGCGGACCGTGCCGCGATCCTCGTCCGCCGTGCCGCTGGCCGCACGCTGGAGTGCCTCCGCGGCGCTCGCCATGGCCTCGGCATGGGGCATGAGCGAGAGCGCGCTGTCGGTCGGGGAAAGCCCGTTTTGCGAGCGCATGAAAAGACTGACCCCCAACGCATCCTCCAGCGCGTCGACGTGTCTTCCCACCGTTGGCTGGGTGAGGCCCAGCAGACGAGCAGCGCCTGACAGGCTCCCCTCGCGCATCACTGCAAGGAAGGAGCGGTAATATTCCCAGCCTGGTTCCGGATTATTCATACGAATATGAATATCAGATAGAGGGATAAAGGCAATTCATATTCAAACATGAATATATCACCTTCCTTTCATCAACAACGAAGGTGATCCCCATGACCGATCAATCTCAGAAGACAGCCCTCATCATCGGCGCCACCGGCGGTATCGGCGGCGCCGTAACGCGGGCACTGGCCGCGCGCGGCTGGAAAATCCGTGCGTTCAATCGCAATCCGACAGCCGCCGCGAAGGCCCGTGCAGCGCTCGGGCCCGTCGACTGGGTGAAGGGCGACGCCATGAACCCTGCCGATGTGATTGAGGCGGCACAGGGTGTCGATCTCATCTTTCACGGGGCGAACCCGCCCGGCTATCGCAATTGGAAGGGGCTGGCGCTCCCCATGCTCGAAAGCACCATCGCCGCGGCCAAGGCGAGCGGCGCGATGATCGCCTTCCCAGGCACCGTCTACAATTTCAATCCCAATGCCGGGTCGGTCGTGGCCGAGGATGCGCCGCAAAACCCGAAGACCCGCAAGGGCCGCATTCGCGTTCAGATGGAAAAGCGTCTTGCCGAAGTGGCGGAAGAGGGCACGCAGGTGCTGATCGTCCGCGCGGGCGATTTCCTTGGCGGTCTCAGCAGTAACAACTGGTTTGCCGCCGGCGTCGTGAAGCCCGGTAAGAAGCTCCGTCGCGTCGTCTATCCGGGTAAGCCGGATGTGGGACATGACTGGGCCTATCTGCCCGATCTGGCCGAGACATTTGCGCGGCTCGTCGAGCGGCGGGACGACCTCGCGCCTTTCGAGCGTTTCCATTTCGAAGGTTTCTGGTTCGAGCGCGGGATCGAACTCGCGGAGGCGACGCGCCGCGCGGCCGGCAATGAGAAACTTCCCATTCGTCCCTTTCCC
>CAYSVF010000421.1:0-2713 GCA_964434415.1 uncultured Parvibaculum sp. | reverse complement strand
GCATATCTCGCTTTCCACCTGGCTGCGCGACTATCTCTACATCCCGCTGGGCGGTAACCGCGGTGGGGAGAAAGCGACCTATCGCAATCTCTTTCTGACGATGTTTCTGGGCGGGCTATGGCACGGCGCGGCCTGGACGTTCGTCTTCTGGGGCACGGCGCATGGTCTGATGCTGGGACTGGAGCGGTTTATCAAATCGAAGATCGAGCGATTTGCGCCGGCGCAGGCGGGCCCCCGTGGCGTTGCCGGTATGCTGGGCGACGGGGCGCAACATATCGTCGGCGTGGTGTGGACGTTTCATTTCGTCTGCTTTACCTGGATCTTCTTCAGGGCGGATACATTCGGCACGGCGTGGAACTATCTCGCGGGCTTCGGCAATTGGGGCGAGCCGCTGCAATATGCGACGCCGTTCCTGACGGGGCTTATCATGCTGGCGATGATCTTCCAGTTCACGCCGGGCAATCTCGGGCGTTGGCTTGCACAGGGGACCAAACATCTGCCGTCGCCACTGCTGGGCTTACTGCTGGGCGGCGGTATCTGGCTCATCTGGGCCATCGCGCCGGCGGGCGTGGCGCCGTTCATCTATTTCCAGTTCTAGGATGCGATCAATGCTCGATCTGCTGCATGACATCGAAACGGAAGTGGAAGGCGGTTGGGAAGCCGCCTCGCGCGCCGAGCTGCATCAGGCGGAAGAGACGCGGCGCAGCGTTGCCCGCTTTACCCGCGTCATGTGGCTGTCGGCTTTCCTGTTGCTGTTTTTCAACAGCTCTCAGCTCGTCACCTATGTGAACGGGTTCGAGGTCGGCCCCGTGCAGGATGCTGTGGTGGCGCTCAGCGATACATGGGACGAGCAGATGCGGAAGAACGGTCTCACGGCGCCCGTCGCCGCCATCCGCGCCGAGATGGACGATCTGCGGGCGACGGGATGGGAGGAATTGCGGGCCGAGTTTCCCGTCGTCGGGCGGGCGATCGCCGCGCTACGCGGCAAGCCGCGCGCCGAAGACGACCTGCTGCATGGCGGCCTGCGCGATACGCAGGGCTAGATCAGCCACCCCAGCAGCCAGAAGAGCGCCATACCGCCCAGAATGGTCACCAGCGCGTTGCGCGTCGCCCATGCGATCAATGTGGCGCCGATGGCCGCCAGCAGGCGCGGATTGTCCAGCGCATAGCTCATGGTGCCGTCGGGCAGGCGCAGCACGGCGGGCAGGATGATGGCCGAGAGCACCGCAGCGGGCACGAAGCGCAGCGCGCGGATGAAGGGCCGGGGCAGGGCGATCCTGTCGGCGAGCTGGATGAAGGACAATCTGAGCGCGAAGGTGCCAAGCCCGGCCGCCAGCACGATGAACCAGAGGGTCGCGACACTCATGCCTCGTCTCCCTCCTGCGGGGCGAGCATGACGCTCTCCCAGATATAGCCGGCAGCGATGCCGCACAGCGCGGCGAGGAAGAGCCCGAGATTGTTGGGGAGCGGCGCGGCCATGACGGCCATGACGCCGCCGACACAGGCCGCGGCGACGGTGGCGCTGTCGCGCAGGCCTGGCACCATCAGGGCGATGAAGGTGATGGGCACGCCGAATTCCAGACCCCATGACGGCGGGAGGCCCGCACCGAGATAATAACCAAGCGCCGTCGATGCCATCCAGACGATCCAGAGGGTTATCGCGGTCCCCAGATAGAAGCGGAACTTCCTGTCCACCGACCAATCGGGATTGAGCGTGAACCGGGCCAGCGCAAGCGCATAGGCCTGATCGGTCAGCAGATAGGCGACGAGGCTCTTCTTGGTGGCGGACAGGCCGCGCAGGTGCAGCGACAGCGAGGCGCTGTACATGGCGAAGCGCAGATTGATGAGCAGCACCGTCAATACCGCCATCGCCGGAAGGGCCTTCTCGCCGATAAGCTGCGACATGGCGATCTGCGATGCGCCGGCGAAGATGATCGCCGACTGACCGATACCGAGCAGGGCATCGAAATCGACCTTGGCGGCGGCGAGCCCCGCCATCATGCCGAAGGGCAGCGCGGCGGGCAGCAGCGGCGCAATCGCCCGGATACCCTCCAGCCAGTCCTGCCATTCCTCATTCTTCTTGTCCGGCATGGTCCGATCCTTCCTGGTTGCGGCAGGAGATGACACGGAAAGCGTTATCGTGTCTTGCCATATCCGGAACCCACATCTGCATGTACCGGAAAAATCTTCTCAAAGAAAAACCCCGCGGGATCGCTCCCGCGGGGTTTTGGATGTTTCGTATGGAGGGCCGCTAGCGGGGCAGGAGCGACTCTCCCATCAGGTAAAGATCTACTTCGCGGGCGGCCTGGCGGCCTTCGCGAATGGCCCATACCACGAGGGACTGGCCACGGCGCATGTCGCCGGCGGCGAAGAATTTGCCTTTGCTGGCTTTGTAGGTCGCCGTATCGGCGGCCACGTTGCCGCGCTGGTCCAGTTCCACGCCGATCTCTTCCAGCATGCCTTGATGCACCGGGTGCACGAAGCCCATGGCGAGTAGCACGAGATCCGCCTTGATTTCGAACTCACTGCCTTCGATGGGCTGCATCTTCTCGTCGACACGGATGCATTCGAGCGCCGTCACATGACCGTTCTCGCCGACAAAGCGGCGGGTCATCACGGCGAAGTCGCGCGTCGCGCCTTCCGCCTGGCTGGAAGAAGTCCGCATCTTCATCGGCCAGTCGGGCCAGGTGAGGGGCTTGTTCTCCTTTTCCGG
>CAYSVF010000420.1:0-2720 GCA_964434415.1 uncultured Parvibaculum sp. | reverse complement strand
CAGGCTGATGATCTTGTCGTAATATTCTTCCGACGTATCGATATTGTGGTTGTAGTAGTCGAGACCGGCCTGGGCGAGACGATGCACCTGCTGGCCCGACAGCATGCCGAGCGTCATGCAGGTTTCCATGCCCATTTCCTTCACGCCCTGCACGATGGCGCAGATCGTGTCCATGTCGCGATCCTTGGGCTCGCGCCATGCCGCGCCCATGCAATAGCGCGAGGACCCGGCTTCCTTCGCCTTGCGGGCCTCTTCGAGCACCTTCTCGACTTCCATCAGCTTGGACGCCTTGAGGCCGGTGTCGAATTTCGCGCTCTGGGCGCAATAGCCGCAATCCTCGGGACAACCACCGGTCTTGATCGACAAGAGCGTCGACATCTGCACCTGGTTCGGGTTGAACCAGCGGCGATGGGCGATCTGCGCCTCGAAGATGAGATCGTTGAACGGCAGGGCGAAAAGCGCCTCGACTTCCTCGCGCGTCCAGTCATGACGCAGCGTCCCCGGGTCGGTCCGGGCGGTGGAAGAGGCCGGATTTCCGGCTTTGGTTTCGGCGTCGAATTCGCTTTGAAGGCTCATGGGCGGGCCATCTTTCCTGAATGAAACGGTCGGAATTTCGCCGAGCATAGGCAGCTTGGCCCGCAATGCAAGAACCTGCTGAAAGCGTGGGGTTTTCGGCCTTTGTGTTGACAGATCGGGGCCGGCCCATAATGGTGCCGGGCGGCAGGGCGAGGGGCTTTCGGGAGAAGCGGTGTGGAAGAAGAAAATTCACTCGACGCCTTTGTAAAAGGCAAGCTCGACGCGCTGGAAAAGCGCGCGCTGCGCCGCGTGCTGGTCGAGACGGCGCGCGGGCCTGCCGCAGCGGCGGAGCGGGGTGGCAGAAAACTCGTCTCCTTTTGTTGCAACGACTATCTGAACCTTTCCCAGTCGCCGCATGTGAAAGAGGCCGCGAAGGCCGCCATCGATACATATGGCGCGGGCTCGGGCGCGTCGCGCCATATCACCGGCAATCATCCTCTCTATACGGAACTCGAAACGCGGCTGGCCCGGTTGAAAGAAACCGAGGATTGCGTGGTGTTCGGGTCCGGCTATCTCGCCAATATGGGCATCGTCTCCGCGCTGGTCGGGCCGGGCGATCTGGTGCTGGCCGACGAGCTTTCCCATAACTGCCTGATGATGGGCGCGCGGCTCTCCCATGCGGAAACGCATATTTTCCGCCATAACGATCTCGAACATCTCACCGAATTGCTGGAGGCGCGTCGCGGCAATGCGCGCCACTGCATGATCCTGACCGACGGCGTTTTCTCCATGGATGGCGATCTTGCGCCCGTGCGCGAGATGGGCGAGCTGGCGCGCAAACACGATGCCTGGCTGATGACGGACGATGCGCATGGCATCGGCGTGGTGGCCGACGGCAAGGGTTCGAGCTTCATCGGCGGTTCCAAGGCCGACGTACCGCTGCAGATGGGCACGCTGTCGAAAGCGGTGGGCGGCTATGGCGGCTATCTCTGCGCGAGCCGCGCAGTCTGCGATTTCATCCGCACCCGCGCCCGCACCCTCATCTATACGACCGGCCTGCCGCCCGCATCGGTCGCCGCGGCGATTGCCTCCAGCGACATCATCGAAAGCGACAAGGAGCTGACGCGGCGTCCGGTGGAAAAGGCGAAGCGTTTTACGCGCGCGCTGAGCCTGCCCGATCCCGAAAGCCCCATCGTGCCGGTGCTGCTGGGCGATGCGGGGGCGACGCTCGATGCGTCGAAAATGCTGGAGGCGGAAGGCTTCCTCGTGACCGGCATTCGCCCGCCCACCGTGCCGGAGGGCACGGCGCGGCTGCGCATCACCTTTACCGCGGAGCATGAAGACGCGGATATCGACCGCCTTGCCGCCATCATCCGGGAACGGATCATGCCCAAAAAGGCGGCTGAGTAAGAGTAGAGAACATGACCGTCATCTTCGTCACCTCATCCGGCACCGAAATCGGCAAGACCTATGTGAGCGCCTTGCTGACACGCCAGCTTCGCGAGAAGGGCGTGCCCGTGCGGGCGATCAAGCCCGTGGTGAGCGGGCTCGATGAAACCACTTTCCCCGAAAGCGACCCGGCAGCGCTCTTGGCGGCGATGGGCGAGGATGTCGTTTATGAAAACGCCGCAAGCGTTTCGCACTGGCGCTTCAAGGCCGCGCTCTCGCGGACATGGCGGCGCGTCGCGAAGGTGCAACGATCTCGTTCGACGAACTGATCGACCTTTGCGTTGCGGCGTCGGGGAAAGACGATCCGCTGCTGATCGAAGGCGTCGGCGGCGTGGCCGTGCCGCTCGACGACACGCATACCGTGCTCGACTGGATGCAGGCTCTGGAGGCCCATGTCTTCATCTCGCCGCTTCTCGTGGTCGGCTCCTATCTCGGCACGATTTCGCACACGCTGACCGCGCTCGAAAGTCTGCGCGCGCGCAAGCTCGACCCGCGCGCGATCGTGGTGAGCGAGACGCCGGGCAGCGAAGTGAATTTCGACGAGACGGTGGAAACGATCGCGCGTTTTGCAGGCGGAACGCCGGTCATTGCGCTGCCGCGCGGCGGCGAGACGGATCTCGCGGCGCTTTATCCTCTTTGAAAAGCAGTCGAGGGCGTAGTCGTCATTGTCATTGCCGGGCTTGACCCGGCAATCCAGTCCTGTGGTTTTGGCGCTGGATGCCCGGATCAAGTCCGGGCATGACAATGGTGTGGTG
>CAYSVF010000419.1:0-2736 GCA_964434415.1 uncultured Parvibaculum sp. | reverse complement strand
AGGCCTTCCTTGAAGTTCGAGATGATCGGCGTCTCGATGATTTCGCCCGACGGCTTGGCCATCAGGCCACGCATACCGGCAAGCTGCTTCATCTGGGCGGGCGAACCACGCGCACCGGAGTGAGCCATCATGTAGATCGAGTTGATGGGCTTCTCGCGCTTCGTCTCCTCGTCGATCTGAACAGCGGAGATCTTCTGCATCATCACATCGGCGACGCGGTCGGTGCACTTGGCCCAGGCATCGACCACCTTGTTGTACTTCTCGCCCTGCGTGATGAGACCGTCGATATACTGCTGCTCATATTCGGTTGCGAGCTTCTTGGTCTCCTCGACCAGCGCTTCCTTCTCTTCCGGGATGACCATGTCGTCCTTGCCGAAGGAAATGCCAGCCTTGAAGGCCTGACGGAAACCGAGCGCCATGATCTGGTCGCAGAAGATGACCGTCTCCTTCTGGCCGGTGTGGCGGTAGACCACATCGATCATGTTGGAGATGTCTTTCTTCGTGAGTAGACGGTTCACGAGATCGAACGGCACGTTGGGGTGCTTGGGCAGGCGTTCGCCCACCATCATGCGGCCCGGGGTCGTGTCCACGACTTCCCAGACGAGCTCGCCGTCTTCGTTCTTCGTCTGGCGGCGCGCCTTCACCTTGGCGTGCAGCGTAACGACCTTGTTTTCCAGCGCATACTCGATTTCGGACAGGGAACCGAAGACCATGCCTTCGCCCGGCTCGTTCTCTTTCTGCTGCGTCACGTAATAGAGGCCGAGAACGATATCCTGCGACGGCACGATGATCGGCTGACCGTTGGCCGGATGCAGGATGTTATTCGTGGACATCATCAGCACACGGGCTTCAAGCTGGGCTTCGAGCGACAGCGGCACGTGAACGGCCATCTGGTCGCCGTCGAAGTCGGCGTTGAACGCGGCGCAGACCAGCGGGTGAAGCTGGATCGCCTTGCCCTCGATCAGCACGGGTTCGAACGCCTGAATGCCGAGGCGGTGGAGCGTCGGGGCGCGGTTCAGCAGGACCGGGTGCTCGCGAATGACTTCGTCGAGGATGTCCCAGACTTCCTTGCGTTCCTTTTCGACCCACTTCTTCGCCTGCTTCAGGGTCATCGACAGACCCTTGGCGTCGAGGCGGGCATAGATGAACGGCTTGAACAGCTCGAGCGCCATCTTCTTGGGCAGGCCGCACTGGTGCAGCTTCAGCTCCGGCCCGGTCACGATGACCGAACGGCCCGAATAGTCGACGCGCTTGCCGAGCAGGTTCTGGCGGAAGCGGCCCTGCTTGCCCTTCAGCATGTCGGCAAGCGACTTCAGCGGACGCTTGTTGGCGCCCGTGATGACACGGCCGCGGCGGCCATTGTCGAACAGCGCGTCGACAGACTCCTGAAGCATGCGCTTTTCGTTACGGATGATGATATCCGGCGCGCGCAGCTCCATCAGCCGCTTCAGACGGTTGTTACGGTTGATGACGCGGCGATAGAGATCGTTGAGGTCCGACGTCGCGAAGCGGCCGCCATCCAGCGGCACCAGCGGACGCAGTTCCGGCGGAATGACCGGAACGACCGTCATGATCATCCACTCGGGACGATTGCCGGATTCGATGAAGGCCTCGATGATCTTCAGACGCTTGGCGAGCTTCTTCGGCTTCAGTTCGGTCGTCGCCTCGGCGATCTCGACGCGCAGATCCGCCGCGGTCTTCTCAAGGTCGAGACCGATCAGGATCTCGCGGATCGCCTCCGCGCCGATGGCCGCCGTGAAGCTGTCTTCGCCATACTGTTCCTGCGCATCCATATACTCCTCTTCCGTCAGGAGCTGACGCTCCTTGAGCGGCGTGAGGCCCGGTTCCAGAACGATGTAGTTCTCGAAATAGAGAACCCGTTCCAGATCCTTCAGCGTCATGTCGAGAAGCAGGCCGATACGGCTCGGCAGCGACTTCAGGAACCAGATATGCGCAACGGGAGCGGCAAGCTCGATATGGCCCATCCGCTCACGGCGGACCTTCGAGAGCGTCACTTCCACGCCGCACTTTTCGCAGATGATGCCCTTGTACTTCATCCTCTTGTACTTGCCGCACAGGCACTCATAGTCCTTGATCGGACCGAAGATGCGCGCGCAGAAGAGGCCGTCCCGCTCGGGCTTGAACGTACGGTAATTGATCGTCTCGGGTTTTTTGATCTCACCGAAAGACCAGGACAGGATCCGCTCCGGGCTCGCGATAGAGATCTTCAGCTGGTCGAAGGTCTGCGTGGGCGCCGTCGGATTGAAAATGTTCATGACCTCTTGGTTCATGAGACGTCTCCTGAGCTTTGGCCGCCAGGCCAACGGGGGCGATTTTCGCGGATGGTGGGGCCTTCCTTCCGCCTACCCCGTATTTCGATACCCATATTCCCTTCCGCGCATGTCGCGGGAGGATGACGGCGCGCCCGCCATGGGCGCGCCGCCTTTCGTCCTGATCGTCAGCTTGCCTGCGAGGCGGCAAGCTCCACATTGAGGCCGAGCGACCGCATTTCCTTCACGAGCACGTTGAAGCTCTCCGGAATACCGGCTTCGAACGTATCGTCGCCGCGCACGATTGCCTCATAGACCTTGGTACGGCCCGCCACGTCGTCCGACTTCACAGTCAGCATTTCCTGCAGCGTATAGGCCGCGCCGTAAGCCTCGAGCGCCCACACTTCCATTTCGCCGAAGCGCTGGCCGCCGAACTGGGCCTTGCCGCCCAGCGGCTGCTGGGTCA
>CAYSVF010000418.1:0-2737 GCA_964434415.1 uncultured Parvibaculum sp. | reverse complement strand
GCATTGGAAGGAGAACCCGCCGCAGGGCCCGGTCATCGCGGCGGGCTCCACCGGCTCGATCCCGGCGACCGCCGATCTTCTGACGGTGGTCTCGCGCCTGCCCAATGGCGCGGTGGTGCTGCCGGGGCTCGACCTCGCGCTGGACGAGGCGAGCTGGGCCACGCTGGGCGAGCCCGGCACGGCGTCGCATCCGCAATATGGCATGAAGAAGCTGATGGACCGGCTGGGGGCGACGCGGGCCGATGTCGATTTCTGGCCGGGCGCGGAACCGGTGGGCGGGATGGAGGCGCGCATCACGCTGCTCTCGGAGACCATGCGTCCCGCCGAGACCACCGAACGCTGGCGCGAAAGCCTGGCCGGATTGAAGCCGCGCGCCCCGGAAGCGGTGAAAGGCCTGCGCCTCGTCGAAGCCTCCGCGGAACGCGACGAGGCCGCCGCCATTGCGCTGATGATGCGCGAGGCGCTGGAAGTGCCGGGCAAGACGGCGGCGCTGGTAAGCCCCGACCGGAACCTCGCCCGCCGCGTGGCGATGGAACTCAGGCGCTGGGGGGTCGAGATCGACGACAGCGCGGGCGCGCCGCTTGGCAAGTCGCCGCCCATCGGCTTCATGCGGCTGGTCGCGGAAGCTGTGGCCGAAGACCTCGCGCCCGTGCCGCTGCTCGCCATGCTGAAACACCCGATGGCCGCGCTCTCCCGCGCGCCGCAAGTGCTGCGCGACGAGACAAGGCGACTGGAACGCATGCTGCTGCGCGGACCGCGCCCCGCCCCCGGCCTGGACGGTCTGCGCGCCGCGCTGGTCGAGGAACGCGACAGGCGCCGGGACACCGGGCGCAGTGTTGACGATTTCGAGGGACTCGACCGGCTGATCGACGATCTGGACCTGGCGCTGGAGCCGATGGTCGACGCGATGTCGCGCGGCGAGGCCGATCCCGCCTATCTCGCCGAAATGCACATCCGCGTGGCCGAAGCGCTGGCCGCGACCGACAAGGAGAAGGGTGCGGCCCGCCTCTGGATCAAGGAAACGGGCGAGGCGTCGGCCGCCTTCCTCGAAGACCTTCTGGAAGCCGCGCCGAAGCTCGGACCCGTTCCGCCCGCCTCATGGCCGCGGCTTTTTGCCGAACTGGCCGATGCGCGCAATCTGCGCCCGCGTTTCGGGCGTCATCCGCGCCTTTTCATCTGGGGGCCGATGGAAGCGCGGCTCCAGCATGCCGACCTCATGATCCTGGGCAGTCTCAATGAGGGCACATGGCCGGGTGAGGCGAATATCGATCCCTGGCTTAACCGTCCGATGCGCGCGGCGCTGGGGCTCGAGCCGCCCGAGCAGCGCATCGGCCTTGCCGCGCATGATTTCGTGGAAGCGGCAAGCGCGGGCGAAACGGTGCTGACCCGGGCGGAAAAACAGGAAGGCGCGCCCACCGTTGCCTCGCGCTGGTGGCTGCGCCTGACAAGCGTGGTGGATGCGCTGGGCGTGAAGGACGGACTGCTCGACGCGCGCTGGGTGCGTTGGGCGGATGAGCTGGACGAAGCGGCGGAACAGATATCCATCCCCAAGCCGCGTCCGGCGCCGCCGCTGAAAGCGCGCCCGCGCAAATTCTCCGTCACCGAAATCGAGACGCTGATCCGCGACCCTTACGCGATCTACGCAAGGAAGGTGCTGAGGCTCTCGCCGCTCGATCCGCTGGACGCCGATGTGGCCGCCGCCGAACGCGGCATGGTGATCCACAAGGCGCTAGAACAGTTCACGCGGGAATGGCCGAAAGGCCTGCCGCCCAATCCGCTGGAGGAAATGCTGCGGATCGGGGCGGAGGTCTTCGCTCATCTGATGGACCGGCCGGGCGTACGCGCCTTCTGGTGGCCGCGCTTTCAGCGCATCACCGCCTGGATGGTCGAGTATGAACAGGCCGAGCGGCAGGAAATCCGCCGCAGCCACGCCGAACTGTCCGGCGAGATCGAACTCGACGAACTGGAAACCCCCGTCCTGCTGACGGGCCGGGCCGACCGTATCGACGAGCGCGACGACGGGACGCTCGTCGTCACCGATTACAAGACGGGCGCCCTGCCGAGCCGCAATCAGGTGGAGGCAGGCCTCGCGCCGCAATTGCCGCTGGAAGCGGAAATGGCGGCAAGGGGTGGCTTCCGCTATCGCGACGCCAAGGGTCGGGAAGTGCATCTGCCCGCCGCGAACACCTCGCGTCTCGTCTATGTGCGGCTGACCGGCGGCGAAACCGCGGGCGAAGTGCGCGCCATCACCGATGCGGGCAGCGAACTGGCCAATGCGACCTATGACGCGCTGGTCGATCTTCTTGCCCAGTACGAAAACGAGGCGACGCCCTATCTCTCGCGGCCCCGGCCCATGTTCATCGGCCGCTTCGGCGATTACGACCATCTGGCCCGTGTGCCCGAATGGTCGGCGGGGGATGGCGAATGAGTGCGGGCCCTGCAAAGAAGCGCCTGGTCACGGACGATCAGCAGCGGAAGGCGACGGACCCGACCGCCTCCGTTTGGGTGTCGGCCAATGCGGGCTCTGGCAAGACCCATGCGCTGACGACACGTGTGGCGCGGCTGCTCCTGTCCGGCACTGCGCCGGAGCGCATTCTCTGTCTCACCTTCACCAAGGCCGCGGCGGCGGAAATGTCGAGCCGTCTCTACAAGCGGCTTGGCGGATGGGCGATGGAAGACAATGCCGCGCTTGCCGCCATCATCGAAGACATGGACGGCGCGGCACCGGGCGCGGAGA
>CAYSVF010000417.1:0-2742 GCA_964434415.1 uncultured Parvibaculum sp. | reverse complement strand
CCGCCTTCTTCATCAACTCTCGTCCGATGATGAGCTTCTGGACTTCCGTCGCGCCTTCATAGATGCGCAACGCCCGGATCTCGCGATAGAGGCGCTCCGTAATCTCGCCCACGCGCACTCCGCGCCCGCCAAAAATCTGCTGCGCCTGATCGATGACCCACTGGGCGTTCTCTGTTGCCGTCATTTTTGCCATGGCGGCCTGACTGGTCGTGGGAAGCTTCTGCACATCGCGCCGCCAGGCCGTGCGCAACGTCAGCAGCGACGCCGCCTCGATCGCGGTCGCCATTTCTCCGAGCGTGCTTTGCGCTGTCGCGAGATCGGCCAGCGTCGCACCGAACATCTTGCGCGAGCGGGAATGAGCGACCGCTTCATCAAGAGCACGTCGGGCAAACCCGAGGGCGGAGGCTGCGACTGACGGTCGGAAGATATCCAGCGTGCGCATGGCGATCTTGAAACCCTCGCCCGGACGGCCAAGCATGTGCGACGCGGGAACCCGGCATCCTTCAAAGCGGACACGGGCGAGCGGATGCGGCGCAATCGTCTGGATGCGCTCCGCGATCACAAAACCGGGCGTATCCGAAAACACGGCGAATGCCGAAATGCCACGCGTTCCCGGTGCTTCGCCCGTGCGCGCAAAGACTGTGTAGACGTCGGCGATGCCGCCATTGGAAATGAACGTCTTTTCCCCATCAAGAACGAAATCACCGCCATCGCGTCGCGCCGTCGTTGCCATGGCCGCGACGTCCGAGCCGGCATCCGGCTCGGTGAGCGCGAAGGCCGAAATGAGATCGCCCTGCGCGATGCGGGGCAGTATGCTCGATTTGACCTCTTCCGAGCCCGCCAGGCTGATCGCGCCGGTTCCCAGGCCCTGCATGGCGAAAGCAAAGTCGGCGAGCCCATCGGCATAGGCAAGCGTTTCCCTCACAACGCAGAGCGACCGGCTGTCAATGTCTGGGGAGGCTCCGCCGTAAGGGGCGGGAACACAGTGGCGCAGGATGCCACCCGCGCCAAGGCTGCGGACCAGCGCCTTGCAAGCCGCATCCGTATCGTCATGGTCGATGTCGCCGAGGCCGTCACGCGCGACAAAGGCATCCAGTTCAGCCGCCAGCCGACGGTGTTCTGGCCCGAAGAAGGGCAGGTCGAGATGCTCGCGGGATGGAGTTCTCGCGGCATCTCTCAAGGGGTGTCCTGACGTCATTGCCGCTCTCCCAAACCAATCAGGAGGGCGCCCCATTTCACGGCAGGCCACTTCAGGAAACCACTCATCCTGTCATGACCTCACCTCCGGCCACAGCAATCGCCTGTCCAGTAACCGATGATGCGCCTGCCCCGACCAGCCACATGACCGCGTCGGCCACCTCCTCTGGCTGCACAAGTCTACCTTGCGGATTGGCGCGCGCCAGCCCTGCCAGCGCCTCATCGGCGGTGCGGCCCGTCTTGGCTGTGATGGTCTCGATCGCCCCGTCAATCAGGGGCGTTCTGGTAAAGCCCGGACAGACCGCATTGACGGTGATGTCGGTCTTGGCGAGCTCAAGCGCCAGCGCGCGCGTAAGGCCGATAACGCCGTGCTTTGCGGCACAATAGGCGGTGACATAGGCGTAACCGGCAAGCCCGGCTGTACTCGCGATATTGACGATGCGGCCGCGACCTGCCCGGCGAATGGACGGAAGTGCGGCCTGAGTGGTCAGAAAGGTACCTTTGAGATTGACGTCGAGCGCCTTGTTCCACAGCTCCAGACTCGTCTTCTCGAAGGGCGCGGAAGGGGCTTCCCCGGCGCAATTGACGAGAACCCCAATATCCCCGAAATGCGTCATCGCCCGCGCGATCCCAGCCTCGACCGAGGCCTCATCCGTCACATCGAAACCAGCCACCGCCAGCCCTTTTTCACCGGCCGCAGAAATGTCGGCCACCGCCGTTTCAAGAGGCTCGAGCCGCCGACCGGCGACCGACACGACGTAACCGGACGCGCAAAGCGCCATCGAGATGGCCTTGCCGATGCCAGTCCCGCCGCCTGTGACGAATGCGTGGCGCTGCTCCATCATCGGGCCTTGCCAGCCGCATCCGCCGCCGCGCGGGCGAGATTGGCTTCATACTGGTAGCGGGCAGACTGATACTGCTTTGGCCATGCCAGCCCCTCAAAGCCGATCTTCGCGGCCTCGTGCATAACGAAGGACGGATCGGCCAGATGTGGACGCGCCACGGCGCAGAGATCGGCACGCCCCGCCGCGATGACGGAATTGGCATGATCAGCTTCGGAGATCGCACCCACTGCTATTGTGGGTATATCAACTTCGTTGCGGATCTTGTCGGAGAACGGAGTCTGGAAAAGGCGCCCATAAACCGGACGCTCCTCCTTGACGACCTGGCCCGACGAACAGTCGATCAGATCGGCCCCAGCCTCCTTGAACATGCGGGCGAATATCGCGGCATCGTCGGGCGTATTGCCGCCGTCGAACCAGTCATGGGTGGAGAGCCGCACCGAAATCGGCCGGTCCTGTGGCCAGGCAGAACGGACGGCCCAGAATACTTCGAGCGGAAAGCGGGCGCGCGCGGCATGATCGCCGCCATATTCGTCCTCGCGCCGATTGGTCAGCGGCGAAAGAAAGCTCGACAGAAGATATCCATGCGCGGCGTGCAGTTCGAGGATGTCGAACCCGACCTCGGCGGCGCGTTTCGTCGCTGATACGAAATCGGCCACGACGCGCTCCATATCTGCCCGCGTCATTTCACGCGGCATATCCG
>CAYSVF010000416.1:0-2746 GCA_964434415.1 uncultured Parvibaculum sp. | reverse complement strand
GGCCAGCATCTCGATGAGAATGCGGTAGACATTGTTTTCCGGCTGCTGCTCGGTGAGACCGAGCGAGTTCACCTGCACGCCATAGCGGAAACGGCGGAGCTTTTCGTCCTCGACGCCGTAGCGATCTCGGCAGATCTCGTCCCAGAGATCGACGAAGGCGCGCATCTTGGCGATCTCGGTGACGAAGCGCACACCCGCATTGACGAAGAAGGAGATGCGGCCGACGACCTTGGCGAAATCGGCATCCGGCACCTGCCCGCTCGCCTTCACATGGTCGAGCACGGCGCAAGCCGTGGCGAGCGCAAAGGCCAGCTCCTGCACCGGCGTCGCACCGGCTTCCTGCAAATGGTAGGAGCAGACATTGGTCGGGTTCCATTTCGGCATTTCCGAATAGGTGAAACTCACAATATCCGTGATGAGGCGCATGGAGGGCTCGGGCGGGAACACGTAAGTGCCGCGCGAGAGATATTCCTTGATGATGTCGTTCTGCACCGTACCGGTGAGCTTCGCGCGGTCCGCGCCATGCTCGTCGGCGACCGCGATGTAAAGCGCCAGCAGCCAGGCCGCCGTCGCATTGATGGTCATGGAGGTGTTCATCTCCTCCATGGGGATCTGGTCGAAGAGAACGCGCATGTCGCCGATATGGGAGACGGCGACGCCGACCTTGCCGACCTCGCCCTTGGCCAGCACATGATCCGAGTCATAGCCGGTCTGGGTCGGCAGATCGAAGGCGACGGAGAGACCCGTCTGGCCGCGCGAAAGATTGGTCCGGTAGAGCTCGTTGGAGGCCTTCGCATTGGAATGGCCCGCATAGGTGCGGAAAATCCACGGGCGGTCCTTCTGCGTTGTGGAGCCTGCGCCTTTTTTGTCCTGATCCGCCATGACCTGTCCGCTCTTGCCAAAAATGGAAAGCGCGGCAGAAAGGCGCGCCGCCCCTGCCTGCCGCGAGGTAAGGGGCCATTATCACACCCCTTGCCGCACCGCAAAAGAGAAAGCCCGGTCTCCCGCCCCGAAAGGGCGGAAAACCGGGCCGGATTTGCCTGAAAGCGGCGGACGGTCCCGCTCAGTAACGGTTCACGTTCACCAATATGTCGACGATGATGCCGGTCGCGATGGCGACCAGAATGACGTCGTTACCCGCCATGTAGTAGCGATAGCCGGGATAATGCGGCAGGCGGGCCAAGAGCACCGGCGGCACGTCGTAATAGACGACATTCGGCGGGCGCCGATAGCCGATGCGGAAGCGCGCGCCGGGGGGCAGCGGCTTGTACTGGTGCATCTCGTGATGGCGGTAGTAGTTGCGCACCTCGCGGCTGTCCTGCCAGCGGAACTGCGGCCGGTCCTGACGATGCTGCCGGTATTGCTGCGGGCGCTGCTGGGGAGAGCGCTGCTGCTGTTGCTGGTTGTACCGCGGCCCCTGCCCCTGCTGGGCGAAGGCCATGCCCGGCGCGCCCGCCATGGAGAGCGCCAGCGCGACAGAAAGGGCCCGCATGTCGGGCCTGATTTGGACCAATTTCATGCGATAGGCTCCTGCTCGATATCTGCCCCGCCCTGCCGGTAAAGCTTAGCGGGGCCGGATATCGGCATAAGCTGATATATTGCCGCAGAGGCGGCCCTGATCTATCGCAAAAACCCGTTTTTCCCGTCGCCGCCGGGCTTCCGCCTTTATCTCCGCTCAGCGGATGCCGGCCAGCACGTCCACGATGATCCCCGTCGCCGCCTTCACGAGCAGCACGTCATTGCCGACGAGAAGCCGCTCATAGCCGTCGCGGGCGGGCAGCTGCGCCTGCAGCGCGGAGGGCAGATAGCGCTTGGCGATGCCGGGGGGCAGCGGCTTGCCGCGTTGCAAATTCTTCGCGATGCCCGGCGGCAGGGGCCTGGTCTCCACCGGTTGCGCGCCGAAATAATTGCGGATGATGTCCGCCTCGCGCGTACCGAAACGCACATTGATGGACGCATCGAGAATTTCGTTCCCGACATTGCCGGCCTTGCCCTTGCCCGCGGGGCCGGGTTTACCCGCATGCGGATTGCCATGCGCGGCATTGCCCTTGCCGGGACCCGTCATCTTGCCGGGCGGGTCGGCAAAGGCGGCGGCGGGCGCGAGCGCCAGAGCGAGCGTCACACCGGCGACGAATGGGCGCTTCCATGCATGTGTCATTTTCGTCTCCTTCATAACCATGGGGAAAGAGGAGCAACAGGCTATGGCAACAAAATGACGCCGGGAAAGATCGCCGTTTTAGAGTTGAGGCATATCCGCCTCAGTTTGCGGCCTTTTTCAGTATCTCCAGCATCTCCCCGAACCGGGTGATGGCGATGAGATGGCCTTCGCCGGGAAAGAGCCTGAAATCGGCGACCGGAATATTCCTCAGCATACGGTTCACGTCGTCCGGCTTGTTCATGCGGTCGTCCTCGCCGAACCAGACGGTTACCGGCGCCGTGAGCCCGGCCAGATCGAGCGATCTTTTCTCGGCGAACATCTGCGCCTCGCGCACCGGCCCTTCCCGCGTCACATCGAGCCCTTCGATGACGCCGTCGACAAAAAACGGCACCAGCGAGGGATCGCGTTCGATCACCGCGGCATCCGCCGCCGAGCCTTCGAAGAAACGCTTGATCATCGGCCCGAGGAAACGCCGCGAGCGCTTGGAGCGGATGATCGAAAACACGGCATCGATAAGCCAGGGGTGACGCCGAAGCCCGCCGAAGAACTCCGCCGCCGGATGCGTGCGTTCCATATCCGGCTGGAACA
>CAYSVF010000415.1:0-2775 GCA_964434415.1 uncultured Parvibaculum sp. | reverse complement strand
CCGCCATTGACATTGACCTTGTCGTGATCAAGGCCAAGATCATGCATTGCCGCCATGGCGACCACGGCAAAGGCCTCGTTGATTTCCCACAAATCGACATCGCCGGTTTTCCACCCGGTCTTTTCCATCAGCGTTTCGATGGCCCCCACCGGCGCGGTGGTGAACCATTCCGGCGCGCGGGCGTGGGACGCATGGCCGCGAATGACGGCAAGCGGTTTCAGCCCGCGCCGTTCCGCCTCCGACATCTTCATCATGACCAGCGCCGCCGCGCCGTCCGAGATCGATGAGGAGTTCGCCGCCGTCACCGAACCGCCTGCCGCGAAGGCCGGTTTCAGCGTCGGGATCTTGGCGGGATCTGCCTTGTCCGGCTGTTCGTCGCCTGTTACCTCGACCGAACCCTTTTTCGACTTCACTTCCACCGGCACGATTTCATGGGAAAAGGAGCCATCGTGATTGGCCTCCCGCGCGCGCTTCAGCGACTCGATGGAATAGGCATCCTGCATCTCGCGGTTGAACTGATAGTGCTTTGCCGTCTCCTCGGCGAAATGGCCCATCAGGTGGCCGTCATAGGCGTTTTCCAGCCCGTCGAGGAACATATGATCCTTCACTTCCGCATGGCCGAGCCGCATGCCGCCGCGTGCCTTTGGCAGAAGATACGGCGCATTGGACATGCTCTCCATGCCGCCGGCCACGATCACCGCGCCATTGCCCAGCGCCAGCGCGTCATGCGCCTGCATCACGGCTTTCATGCCGGAGCCGCACACCTTGCTCACCGTGGTGCAGGGCGTGCTTTCGTCGAGCTTCGCGCCCAGCGCCGCCTGGCGCGCCGGCGCCTGACCGACACCCGCCGTCAGCACGCAGCCCATCAACACCTCGTCCACCGCCGTATGGCTGAGACCTGCCTTCTCGCAGGCCGCCGCGATCGCTGTCGCACCGAGTTCAGGCGCCTTGAAACTCGACAACGCGCCCTGAAAGCCGCCCATGGGCGTGCGCGCAGCGCTGACGATGACGATGGGATCCTTGCTCGCGTCTGACATTTCCGCTTCCCGTGTCTATTATGGCCGCCGGGCTCACCGGCGATGATTATCCGCCGGGGAGGATAGGAGAGATGGGGAGAGAGAAAAAGCCTTGTACAGCATTCTTCACGACATGAACTGGGTCCTTCCGCTGCGGAACGACCTCGCGACGAACATATTCTACGGCTTCACCTTTCTCGGGTACGCCCCCTTCTTTCTCATCTTCCTGCCCATAGGCTATTGGCTATGGGACCGGGATATGTTCACTCGCCTCGTCGTCCTGATCGGCCTGACGGCAGTACTCAATGGCTGGTTGAAGGATTTCTGGCAGGACCCGCGCCCGGCAGCCCGGTTTCAGCTCGACGCCGACCGAGTCGCAGATTCCTACGGACGCCCGTCGGGCCATGCCCAGGTTGCCGTCGCCATGTGGTTCTGGCTTGCCTGGGAAATGCGACGCCCATGGGCGTGGGCCGCAGCCGCCTTCATTGCCTCCGGCGTCATTTTCAGCCGCCTCTATCTCGGCGTTCACGACATCGACGACGTGCTGGCCGGCACCATTCTCGGCTTCATCACGCTCGGTATTTTTGCCTGGCTGGTCAGCGAGCGCGTCATCGCCTTCGTCCGCAGTCTGCCCGCGGGCTTCGAATTCGCCGTCATCATCGTCTCGATCCCGGCCCTCTGGATCATCTGGCCCAATGGCGAAAATCCCGCTCCGATCGCCAGCGTTCTCTTCCTGTTGCTGGGCTGGTTCGCCGGCGCGGCGCTGGACAAAAAGGCCGCCCCGCGCAAGCCGGTCCTTCCCGCCTGGTGGCTCCAGATCGTCATGGCTATCGGCGGCACGCTGGGTCTCTTTGTACTGCGTGCCGGTGCCACGAAACTGGTGGTGGCAACAGGCCTCGGCCACCCCGTCACGGGGCTGGCGGTATCGGCCCTGCTCGGCTTCTACGCCACCGGTATCGCGCCCTGGATATTCCGCAAGCTCGGCCTGATGAAACCGGGCGCATCTCACGCCATGGCATAAGGCGGCACGGCGGCCAGCTTCTCCGTTCCGCCGTACGGATCATTCGGTGGTGGAAAAAATTTCCACGACGTCGCTCTCGGTGAAGACCGAATAGAAACCGGCGCCGGGGCTGCCGCCCGCAACAACGAGCTTGCCGCCATCCGCCGCCGCGACCGCGCCATGACGCGGTGTCGGCAGCGAAACGGACTTGCGCCAGCCTGACTGCCCGTCCAGATCCATCACATAGTGGTCGCCATGCGTTTTGGGCGGATCGCGCTGTTCGCCACCCAACACGTGAATGGCATTGCCGAGGATAACCGCGACATGGCCCGCGCGGGGCGACGGCAGGTCGGGACCGCGCGACCAGCTTCCCTTGGCGACATCGAAAATATCGACACGCGACATGGCACTGCCCGAGGCGGAAAGCCCGCCAATGACATAAATGCGGTTGCCCGACGCCACATAGGCGGCCTCCACCCTCGGCGCGGGAATGGCGGCACCCGTATCCGACCATTTGTTTTCAGCTGGATCGTAAGCGGTGACACGGGCCGCATCGGGACCCTTGCCGCCAATCGCATAAAGCTTGTCGTCGACTGCGACGAGACCATGCCATCTGCGCCCAGTGGCATTGCATACGCTTGCGGTACTGCATCTGTGCCCAGTGGTACGGCATCGGCAACTCGCTCTACTACAAATGTACCCAGTGGTACAAGCGTCGATGAGTGCGAGTTCGGCGCCGTCAACAAAGATGCCATGTAC
>CAYSVF010000414.1:0-2776 GCA_964434415.1 uncultured Parvibaculum sp. | reverse complement strand
GTTCGAGGTCGGGCGAGACCTTGGCCAGCACATTGTTGAAGGCGAAACAGGCCGCGCCGCCCAGTATAGCGAATTGCGAGACAAGCTCGGTGCTGCCCGTGCCGATCTTCGTCAGCGCCGACGGCCCGATGACGAGGACGAGCCCGGCGAACCCGATGAGAAAGCCCGCCACGCGGCCCGGCGTGATCTTCTCGTCCTTCGTGAAGAGGGGCGCGATGGCGAGCGTGATGATGGGCGTCGCCCCGATGAGAATGCCCGCGGGCGCCGAATCGATTTCCTGCTGCCCCCAGCTGATCGCAAAGAAGGGCAGCACATTGCCCACGACAGACAAAAGCACGAACCAGCCCCAGGCCCGCCAGCTATGGGCCATGCGCTCGCCCGAGACCAGAAGAAGGAGAACAAGCGGCACCGCGCCGAAAACCAGCCGGAACGCCGTGATCCATTCCGGCGTCATGCCGCGAAGCGCCAGCTTGGTGAAGGCGAAGGCCGACCCCCAGCAGAGGACGAGCAGGGCAAGCAGGATCCAGCGATAGAGAGGGTGTGAGGTCATGAAAATTTCGTCGATCGGGAAGTCGCGGCTTTTTGGCAGCGTAATGCGGTTTTTTCTGGGTGGCGAAGGGCCGGGACGATTGTTTCACATCCCCGCGCCCCTGTTTCACGCGACATCCATTTGACTTCCTCCGGGCGCAAGCATAGCTATTGCGGCGGGACACCCCTCCCCAACGAGGGGCAAACTATCTGAGAGGATAGCTATATGACCGCTCAAGAGCGTCCGGCCGTGCGTCCGGCTAATCCGCACTTTTCTTCCGGCCCCTGCGCGAAGCGCCCCGGCTGGGCCCTCGACAATCTCAAATCCGCCGTTCTCGGCCGCAGCCATCGTTCGAAGCCCGGCAAGGCCCGTCTTGCCGACGCCATCGAAAAGACGCGCGCGGTGCTGAACGTGCCCGCCGACTACAAGATCGGCATCGTCCCCGCGTCCGACACGGGCGCCGTCGAAATGGCGCTCTGGTCGCTTCTCGGCGCGCGCGGTGTGGACATGCTCGCCTGGGAAAGCTTCGGGCAGGGCTGGGTCACCGACGTTGCCAAACAGCTCAAGCTTGAAAACGCCCGTATCCTGAAAGCCGAATACGGTCAGCTTCCCGATCTCGGCGAAGTCGATTTCAAGAACGATGTCGTCTTCACCTGGAACGGCACCACCTCCGGCGTGCGTGTGCCGAACGGCGAATGGATCGCCGACGACCGCGAAGGTCTGACGATCTGCGATGCGACGTCGGCCGCCTTCGCGCAGGATCTCGCCTGGCCGAAACTCGATGTCGTCACCTTCTCCTGGCAGAAGGTGCTGGGCGGCGAGGCCGCGCATGGCGTGCTGATCCTCAGCCCGCGCGCGGTGGAGCGGCTGGAAAGCTACACCCCCGCCTGGCCGATGCCGAAGATCTTCCGTCTCACCAAGGGCGGCAAGCTCATCGAAGGCATCTTCAAGGGCGAGACGATCAACACGCCCTCCATGCTCTGCGTGGAAGACTATATCGATGCGCTGGACTGGGCCGATTCCATCGGCGGGCTGAAGGCGCTCATCGCGCGCGCCGATGCCAACACGGCCGTTATTGCCGAGTGGGCGGAACGCACCCCGTGGGTCGACTTCCTCGCCGAGAAGGTCGAGACGCGCTCCAACACTTCCGTCTGCCTCAAGGTCGTGGACCCCAAGGTCGCCGCGCTTTCCGACGACGACCAGGCGGCCTTCGCCAAGAAGATGTCCTCGCTTCTCGAGAGCGAAGGCGTGGCGATGGATGTGAACGGCTATCGCGACGCGCCGGCCGGTCTTCGCATCTGGGCGGGTGCCACCATCGAGGTCTCCGACATGCAGGCGCTGATGCCCTGGCTCGACTGGGCCTTCGCCGAAGCGCTCGCCTCTCTCGAAGCGGCCTGAGTTTCCGAACGAACAAGGTTCTGCCCCTTACGCCGACGACCGAGTGTTTCGCGGCGGTGGGGCAGGACACCAATCCCCTTTGATTTTCTTTCCGTCATCGCGCAGCGACACCCCGCGCGCCGGACGAAAAAGGTTCAAGACAGGAGGCATGAATGCCCAAGGTTCTTATTTCCGACAAGCTCTCTCCCGCCGCCGCGCAGATCTTCAAGGATCGCGGCATCGAAGTCGATGTGAAGCCCGGCCTCGACAAGGAAGAGCTCATCAAGATCATCGGCGAGTATGACGGTCTCGCCATCCGTTCCGCGACCAAGGTGACGCCGCCTGTCATCGAAGCGGCGAAGAAGCTGAAAGTCGTCGGCCGCGCCGGTATCGGCGTCGACAATGTCGACCTTCCCGCCGCGACCGCGGCCGGCGTCATCGTGATGAACACGCCGTTCGGCAATTCCATCACCACCGCCGAGCATGCCATCGCGATGATGCTCTCGCTTGCCCGCCAGATCCCGGATGCGAATGCCTCCACCCATGCGGGCAAATGGGAGAAGTCGAAATTCATGGGTGTCGAAGTCACCGGCAAGACGCTGGGCGTCATCGGCGCCGGCAATATCGGCTCCATCGTCATCGACCGCGCCAAGGGCCTGCGCATGAAGGTCATCGCCTTCGATCCCTTCCTGACGCCGGAACGCGCGGGCGATATGGGGATTGAAAAGGTCGAGCTGGACGAGCTGCTGGGCCGTGCGGACTTCATCACGCTGCACACGCCGCTCACCGACAAGACGCGCAACATCATCGACGCCAAGGCGCTTGCCAAGTGCAAGAAGGGCGTGCGCATCATCAACTGCGCGCGTGGCG
>CAYSVF010000413.1:0-2779 GCA_964434415.1 uncultured Parvibaculum sp. | reverse complement strand
GCCCATGGCGGGTATCGTCGCCGACATGCAGGCGGCGCTGCCGGCCTCGGTGCAGGTGTCGAACCCGTCGGGCAATACGATCCGCATTCTGGACGACGGCGCGGCGGGCACGTCGAACATCAATTCGCTGAGTGCGACGGTGACGCCGACCTCTTTGACGGATAGCGGCAAGGGGCTTGCGCTGTTCGTCGATGGCGCGGAGGGCAAGCTCTACACGAATGCGCAGGGCGCGGTCGACCAGAAGACGGGTTTTGCCGCGCGCATCACGCTCAATCCCGACGTCGTGGCCGACGACTCGCTGCTCGTGACCTATCAGACGGCGGGCGGCACGAATTCGGCGGGCGATAGCGCGCGGCCGGTCGAGCTCTACAACCGGCTGACGCAGGCGGGCAGGGCGTTTTCGCCCTCCACGGGGATTGGCGGCGCAAGCTCTCCCTATACGGGGTCTCTCGCTTCCTTTGCGCAGCGCGTCGTCTCCTATCAGTCGACCCAGGCTTCCAACGCGAAGAACGACCTTGCCTCCCAGGAGGTGGTGTCGCAATCGCTTCAGGACCGCTTCGACAGCGAGACGGGCGTCAATGTGGATAACGAGCTTTCCAGCCTTCTCGTGCTGCAAAACGCCTATTCGGCGAATGCGCGGGTGATGACCACGGTCTCCCAGCTCTTCGACGTGCTTATGAGCATCGGCAGGTAACGAACATGAATATTTCCACGCTTTCCCAGTCGCTTAATCTGCAGACCTCGATCAACAAGATGCGCTCGGAGTTCACCACGCTTCAGCAGCAGTTGAGTTCGGGCGTGGTGTCGGACAGCTATGGCGGGCTGGGGAGCGACAAGAATGTCGTGCTCTCGCTGCAGAGCCAGATGCGCAATCTGGGGTCCTACAACGATACGATCAAGCTGACTTCGCTTCGGGTGAAGTCCATGGCGGACTCGCTGACGCGGGTTTCCGATATTTCGTCCGGCCTGCGGCTGACGGGCGCCACCACAGAGTTCGACATGGTGAGCGGGACGCAGAACAGCGGACAGCTTTCGGCGGGCATGAATCTCGACGAACTGGTCAATCTGCTGAACCTCAATGTCGAGGATCGCTATCTTTTTGCGGGGTCTGCGACGCAGAAAAAGCCGGTGGAACTGCCCGATGCGATGCTCAACGGCGATGCGAGCCATGCGGGCCTGACGCAGCTTGTCGACGAACGCCGCCAGGCGGATATCGGGGCGAACGGTCTTGGCCGTCTCGACGTGACCTCGCCCGCAGCCGACACGGTGACGGTGGGCGAGCAGACGGGCATTTTCGGTTTCAAGATGACCGGCGTGACCTCCAACCTCTCCAATGCGACGGTGACGGGCCCGACGGGTTCGCCGGCGTCGATGAGCGTGCAGTTCGGCGCGAGCCAGCCGGCGAGCGGCGACAAGATCAGCATCGATTTCGACCTGCCGGACGGCACGACGACGAGTGTGACGCTGACGGCGACGACGGAAGATCCGCCGGCTGAAGGGCAGTTCACGATCGGCGCGAGTGCCGCGGATACGGCGACGAATTTCCAGGCCGCGCTCTCCGCCTCGCTCAAGACGGAAGCGGCAACGAGCCTGCGCGCGGCTTCCTCGGTGCAGGCCGCCAACGAGTTCTTCGATTTCGACGGCAGCAATCCGCCGCAACGTGTGGACGGGCCGCCCTTCGACACGGCGACGGGCCTGCGCGACGCGACGAGCGACGATACGGTGTTCTGGTACAAGGGCGATCTGACGCTTCAGCCGGGCGCGAACATGACAGCGGTGATCGATGACGGCCGCATCATCAAATATGGCGCGCAGGCCAACCAGACCTCGCTTCGCGATACGGTGAAGGCGGCGGCGCTGCTGTCGGCGGTGACCTATGACAAGGCCGATCCGCATGCGGAGCAGGCCTATAAGGATCTGACATCGCGCGTTTCGACCATCACCGCGCCTTCGGGGTCGGAGACGGTGGAAGGGGTGGTGACGCAGCTCGGGCTGACCGCCTCGACATTGCAGGAAACGCTCGACAGGAACGACCAGATGCAGGGCATCGCCTCGGGCGTTCTGGACGACAAGATGGGCATCGACAAATACGAAGTCGGCGTCAAGCTCACGACGTTGCAGACGCAGCTTCAGGCGAGCTACCAGGTGACGTCGATGCTCTCGCAATTGTCGCTGGTGAAATTCCTCTAATCCTTCGACGCTTTTCACCCGACGTTTTGCACCGGCCTGTCACCTTTGACGGGCGACGGTCAAAAAAGGGCCCTCCATTGGGGCCCTTTTCGTTTTCGCGGAAAGCGAGGGGAAGGATTACGGCCGGCCGGAAAGACCGGCGGCGATGTCGCGATTGATCGAAATCAGCGGATCGAAGAGCTGCGGGCGAGGCTCGCGCTGGGCTTCGATCTCGGCAGTGCGCTTGAAGATGAACAGGGCCAGATTGGCGATGTTCTGTTTGATCTCATGGGGCAGGGGGTGGTCCTTCTCCGCCGCCGAGGACGCAAAGACGGTCCAGATCTGGCGGTTGTAGAGGAGAGCGTCGGCTTCGTCGCAATAGCCTTCCTGCCAGGATTCCTTTGCACGTTGAAGTCTGCCCGCGGCCTTGGTCAGCAATTCCGCTTCGAACGAGCGCGGATCGCTGGAATTTACTGCCCGACGGTTCGCCGCGGCGTAGGCTTCATGCGCTTGAGACATTCCCCAATAGCTCCCCTTCGTACCCGATCAGCTTTCGAGCTGCCTTGAGAGCTTTATACATTTCGCCGGTTAATATTTTGCTGTTCACGTC
>CAYSVF010000412.1:0-2779 GCA_964434415.1 uncultured Parvibaculum sp. | reverse complement strand
CATATAACCTCCGGCAAGTGTGTTTCCAACCGATCTATCATCACGAAATCAAAAGGATTTTTGATGCCCTGGAGCAATGATAACGGCGGCGGCGGCTGGCAGGGAGGTGGCGGTAACCGCGGCCCCTGGGGGCAGGGACCTTCAGGAGGCGGCGGTGGCGGTGGTAACCAGCCTCCGGACCTGGATGAATTGCTGCGCAAGGGCCAGGACAAGTTCAAGAAGATCTTCCCCGGAGGTCAGGGGCAGGGTGCCGGCGGCAATGGTCGCGGTATCATCCTGATCCTCATCGTGGCCGTCGTGGCGTTCCTCGCCTACAGCTCGGTCTATCGGGTCAATACGGACGAACAGGGCGTGGTGCTGCGTTTCGGCAAGTTCTCGCGCGAAGTGCCCCCGGGTCTGCATGTGAAGCTGCCTTACCCCCTCGAAGTCGTCTATACGCCGACGGTGACGCGCATCAACCGCGTCGATGTGGGCATGCGCGATACGGGTGGCGGCAAGCCGATTGCGGTGCCGGAAGAAAGCCTGATGCTGACGGGCGACGAGAATATCGTCGACATCAACTTTTCGGTCTTTTGGCGTATCAACAGCGCTGAGAGCTACCTCTTCAATGTGGAGCGTCCGGACCTTGCCGTGAAGCAGGTTGCCGAAAGCGCCATGCGCGAGGCGGTGGGCCAGTCCAAGATCGAGTTCCTGCAGACCACAGGTCGAAACGACATCCAGAAGCAGGTGCGTGGTTACATGCAGACCGCGCTCGATACCTATGGCGCGGGTGTGGAGATCACCGAAGTGAAGCTCCAGAAGGTCGATCCGCCGTCACAGGTGATCGATGCGTTCCGCGACGTTCAGGCGGCGCGTGCCGACCAGGAGCGTCTGCGCAACGAGGCCCAGTCCTACGCCAACACGGTCGTGCCCAAGGCGCGAGGCGAGGCCGCCAAGATTACCCAGGCCGCCGAAGCCTATCGCGAGCAGACGGTGGCGGAAGCGCAGGGTGAGGCGCAGCGCTTCATCTCGATCTATGACGAGTACCGGAACGCAAAGGAAGTGACGCGCAAACGCATGTATCTGGAAACGATGCAGGACGTTCTGGGCAACACGAACAAGGTCGTGACCACGGATCAGTCGGGCGTTCTGCCTTATCTGCCGATGGATCAGCTCAAGCCGTCCGCGAAGCGTTCTTCGTCATCGTCCAGCAACAACTCGTCGAGCGCCGGCTCGTCGGGCTCGAATTGAGGAGGCCGAAGTCATGAATAAATCTATCGGACTCGGTCTTGGCATCGTTGCGGGACTTGTCGCTTTCATCGCCTATTCCTCCACATTCATCGTCAGCATGACGCAGCAGGCGATCGTGCTGCAGTTCGGCGATCCCAAACAGCTCGTCACGGAGCCGGGGCTGCATTTCAAGTTGCCCTTCGTTCAGAACGTGGTCTTCATCGACAAGCGCATTCTCAATCTCGATGCGCCGACCGAAGAAATCATCGCCTCGGACCGCAAGCGGTTGGTGGTGGATGCATTCGCCCGTTACAAGATCGTCGATGCGCTGAAGTTCTATCAGGCGGTGGGCGATCCGCGTCTGACCGAAAACAGGCTGCAGCCGAACTTCGCATCGTCGTTGCGTAACGTGCTGGGCGATCACACGCTTGAATCGGTGGTGCGGGACGATCGTTCCGGCCTGATGCAGCAGATCGAGAAGGCGTTCAATCAGACCGCGAAGAGCTTCGGCATCGAGGTGGTGGATGTGCGTATCCGCCGCGCCGACCTGCCGGAAGCAAACAGCCAGGCGATTTTCCGCCGTATGCAGACCGAGCGTGAACGCGAAGCGGCCGAGATCCGCGCACAGGGGCAGGAAGAAGCCCAGCGTATTCGCAGCCGTGCCGATCGCGACCGCACCGTCATCGTTGCCGATGCGCAGCGCGATGCGGAAATCACCCGAGGCGAGGGCGATGCCAAGCGAAACGGTATTTTCGCCAACGCCTTCCAGAAGGATCCCGAATTCTTCGACTTCTACCGGTCGATGCAGGCTTACCGAAAGAGCCTGAAGGGCGACAACACCACCATGGTGATTTCTCCCGACTCGGAGTTCTTCCGGTACTTCCGGAGCGATTCCAGCAAATGAGCCGGGCGCCGGTTGCGTGATTTGGATTTGGAGTTCGCAAGGCTTGTCCGCATTCGCCGCGGAGGCGAACTTCAAATCCGAAGCCGCATGGCAGTGCTCAAAGATGTTCGGTCTCCGGACGTTAGACGTTGAAGGCGAAAATTGACCGATCTCCTGGCCGCGCTTGGACTGGTTCTCGCTCTGGAAGGGGCGCTTTATGCGGCGTTCCCGGGGCCGATGAAGCGGGCGCTCGCCGTGGTGGCGGTGCAGCCGGAAGGCCAGATCCGCTTTGGCGGTCTCGTCGCCCTTGCGCTGGGCGTGCTGCTGGTCTGGCTTGTCCGCGGATAGGTGCGCCGGGCTATCGTTTCGGAGCCGAAATTTCATAGCGATAGTGCGCAGGCCATAATTTTCCGCTTGAATGGCCGCCATGGATGGCGGCTAGGCCGGGAATTGGCGCTTTATATGTTTTCGATCGGTGAGATGACGCGACGGGTTCAGGCAAACCGGGACGATTTTTTATCGCTCCGGAGGACGGGCCTCGTCGTCGTCGCGCTTTTTCTGCTGGTCTTTCTCGGCGGGGCGGGGCCGGCGCGTACCGCGGACGGCTTCGGCGATCTTGTGCACCGTCTTTCGCCCGCCGTGGTAAATATCACCACCAGGCAGAAGCAGTCATTGCCCGAAAAGTTC
>CAYSVF010000411.1:2324-2792 GCA_964434415.1 uncultured Parvibaculum sp. | reverse complement strand
GACACGATCTTCCAGCCGACCGCGCGCGCGGTCTCGTCGCCCTTGCCGAAGACGATGTCGCATTCGTCCCAGCGTTTCGCGCCCCCATTGATGTGCGAGTATCTGAGCCGCGCCGTCATGTGGCCGGAGGCGGCGAAAGCGTGGAACGCGTCGATTTCGCCCGGTCCCTGAAAACCGCCGCTCGCCTGATCGCAGAAGGTCGTGACGCCCACCGCATTGGCCTTCTCGCAGACCGCCTTGCAGGCCGCGGGCACATCGTCGAGCGCCAGCGCAGACATGTTATGCGCCAGCACGCCGAACATGGTCGCCTGCCCCTGCAACACGCCGTTCGGGTGGCCGTCCGCATCGCGCCCGTATGCCGCGCCCGCCGGGTCCGGCGTTTCCGCCGTCACGCCCGCAATCTTCAGCGCCGCACTGTTGCAATAGGCGATATGGAGCGAGGCATTGAAGATGAAGACCGGATTGCGC
>CAYSVF010000411.1:0-2314 GCA_964434415.1 uncultured Parvibaculum sp. | reverse complement strand
CTGATCGAGCGTGTGCCGCGTGATGCGGTCCGCGCCCGGCTGGAGCGAGGGGTCGAACTGTCGCGCGACGATCCATGTGCCGTCTTCCGTTTCCGCCGCGAGATCTCCCATGCGCGCGATCACGGCATCCGCATCGTCGCATTTGAACGGCCCCACATCGGTGAGCCGGTTCATGATGGCGATGGGAAAGAAATGCATATGCGGCTCGATGAAGCCCGGCAGGATCGTCTTGCCGCCGCAATCCACCACCTGCGCGTCCTCGCCCGCCTGCTCCTTCACCTCGTCGAGCGTACCCACCGCCACGATGCGCCCGTCCCTGAAGGCCAGCGCCTCGGCGATGGAAAACCCCGCATCCGCCGTCACCACCGTCGCATTGGCCATGATGACGGTCCCGGCGGGGGCCTCTTTCGGCGTGCCGAGTTTCCGCCAGGCTTCGGGCTTTGCCGCGCTTGCCAGCGGCGGCAGCGAGATCAGGCCGAGATCCTGCAACACGGGCGCGCAGCACGGGCAGCCATAAAGGTCATGTACATGCTGGTCGTGATCGGGGCAGTCGCATGTTTCCGCCTCGCAAATCCCCTTCTCTTCCACCAGATCCCCCATCGCGCCCTCCGTTCTGTTTGTTTTCGGCAGATTTGACGCAAGGTCGCCGCCTGTCAAACCCTATCCCCGGCGCTCCCGGGAGCGGGATGACCTTCTTTCCTGTCGGACAGCGCGGCCGAATGAGTTAGTCTTCCGCCAAACAAAATCGAAAATCCGCAAACTTCGGGAGGATAACGACATGAGCGACCGGATTACCGTCACTATCGAGGATGGCGTGGCCGATGTCCGCCTTGTGCGCACCGACAAGATGAACGCGCTGGACGACGCCATGTTCGAAGCGCTGCTCGACACGGGCGAGCGCCTGCGCAACGAGAAGGGCCTGCGCGCCGTGGTCATCTCGGGCGACGGGCGCGCCTTCTGCGCCGGTCTCGATATGGGCAATTTCGGCAAGATGGCCGGCGGAGACAAAAAGGATGGCGGCGAGAAGAAGGAAGGCGGCGTGCCGAGCCGTCTCACGCCCCGCACCCATGGCATCTCCAACCGCGCGCAATATGTCGTCTGGCAGTGGCGCGAGCTCGAAGTGCCGGTGATCGCCGCCGTGCATGGCGTCGCCTTCGGCGGCGGCTTCCAGCTCATGCTGGGCGCCGACATGCGCTATGTCGCGCCGGACACGAAGATGTCCATCATGGAAATCAAATGGGGCCTCGTGCCGGACATGGCGGGCACGCAGATCATGTATCACCTCGTGCGCGAGGACATCGTCCGTGAGCTGACCTATACGGGCCGCATCTTCCTCGGCGAGGAAGCGGGCCGCATCGGCTTTGCCACCCGCGTCACCGAAACCCCGCGCGAGGACGCGCTGGCCACCGCGCGCGAAATCGCCGGCAAGAGCCCGAGCGCCATTCGCGCCTCCAAGCGCATCCTCAATGCGGCCGCCGTCGTGAGCCAGGAAGAAGGCCTCACCATGGAGTCCGTCGAGCAGGACAAGCTCATCGGCAGCCCGAACCAGGTCGAGGCGATCATGTCGAACCTCGAAAAGCGCGCCGCGAACTATCAGGATTGAGACAGGCCGTGAGCCGCCGGTTCCATCGCAATCGCGTATCGAGGTGACGCCGGCGGCTCATTGCCGACTTTCGGGGGGCTGACTTCAGGGGGGAAGGTCGGCAGTCATGCGTTTCAGTCCTCTCAGGATGCTGGGATATTTCGTCGGCGGGCTCTGGACTGCGTGGGGCGGGCGGAAGCGCATCGAGGCGAAACAACGCCGCAACCTCAGGCGCCTCGTCGAAAAGGTGCGGCGCGACTCTCCGGTGTTCCACCGGCTCTACGCTGATCTGCCGCCGTCGGGCGAGATCGAACTGCACGACCTGCCGGTCACCCGCAAACCCGATCTCATGCGCGCGTTCGACGACTGGCTGACGATCCGCTCGCTTCCCCTTGCGAAGGCCCGCGCGCATCTCGCGGATATGAGCAAGATCGGCGTGCCCATTGGCGGTGTCGCCGTCTTCCGGACCTCCGGCACGTCGGGCGAACCGGCGATCATCGTCCTGCCCTCCCGCTTCCTTGAATATTCCTTCGGCATTTCCCTCGCCCGCTTCGAGCGCTACCACTGGAAATTCCTCCGGGAGATGCGCCAGCGCGGCATGCGGGTGACGGTCACCGGCGGCAACGGCCACTTCGCCGGCGCCGGGTACAACAAGCTGGTGAGAAGCCTGCATCCGAAACTGGTGCAGGGGGTGACCTTTATCGAGGCCGAGCAGCCCATCGCCCGCCTCGT
>CAYSVF010000410.1:0-2801 GCA_964434415.1 uncultured Parvibaculum sp. | reverse complement strand
CGTGCAGATCAAGCAGAACGCCAATCGCGCCGCGAATTTGACGCGGCAGCTTCTCGCCTTCTCGCGCCGCCAGACGCTGCGTCCCAAGGTGCTGTCGCTGACGGACTCGCTTGCCGAATTGCAGAACCTGCTGGCACGGCTGCTGACGGAGCAGGTGGAGCTGAAGATCGTGCATGGGCGCGATCTCGGCCTTGTGAAGGTCGATCAGAACCAGCTCGAACAGGTCATCATGAACCTCGCGGTGAATGCGCGGGATGCGATGCCCGAGGGCGGGCGGCTGACCATCCGCACCGCCAATGTGAGCGAAGAGGACAGCCGCGCGCTCGACCATGCGCTGATGCCGGTGGCCGAATATGTGCTGATCGAGGTGTCGGATACGGGCGTCGGAATCCCGAAGGAAAATCTCGGCAAGATTTTCGAGCCCTTCTACACGACCAAGGACCCTAGCAAGGGAACGGGGCTCGGCCTTTCCACCGTCTATGGCATCGTCAAGCAGACGGGCGGTTACATCTTCCCATACTCCACGGTTGGCAAGGGGACGAGCTTCCGCATCTATCTGCCGCGCCATGTGGAGACGGCAGCCGAGAAGGCGGCCAGCGAAGAGGAAGCCGCCGCGGTGCCGCAGGAGGCCGCCGATCTGACCGGCAAGGGCACGATCCTGCTGGTGGAAGACGAGGATGCGGTGCGCACCTTTGCCGCCCGGGCGCTGGAAACGCGCGGCTATGAGGTGTTGCAGGCGGAAAGCGGCGAGGCGGCGCTGGAGCTTGTCGCCGGGTTCGACGGACGGATCGACCTCGTCGTCTCCGACGTGGTGATGCCCAATATGGACGGGCCCACCATGGTGAAGGAACTCAAGGGCAGGATCCCCGATACGAAGATCGTTTTCGTCTCCGGCTATGCGGAGGACGCCTTCGCCAAGAGCCTGGACCCGGATCAGGAATTCCACTTCCTGCCCAAGCCCTTCTCGCTGAAGCAGCTCGCCTCGATGGTCAAAGACGTGATGAACGGCTGAAGCGGCGGCATTTCGTCCCGGCAGCCGGTATGTCATCGTCGAGACTGGTTCTTGAAGGGCAGCTGGCCTATTTTACTGGAACAGCCATGTATTCGGTCGGGTGGGCCGTGGATTGGCGGAGGGCTCTTTTGGCAATGACGACACTCGAAGCAGTGGAAGCGGGCAGCTCGCGCCCCGTGGCCGCGGCGTCGGACGCGCATATGGAACATCACCGGGCGGCGCTGACGATCGCGCGGCGCCATATGGGCGATGTCGCCTGGGGTACGGTGGCGGTTTCGCTGGGCTCGCTGGCCGCGCTGGGGCTTTCGACCTATGCCGCGCTTGCTGGCTGGTGGCCCTATTGGGCGGCGATGCTGGCCAATGGCTATCTTTTGCTGATGCAGTTCATGGCGGTTCACGAAGGGCTTCACCGCGCCATCGGCGGGGACGACCCGCGGTGGAAATGGCTGAGCCCGGCGCTCGCCTGGATCGGCGGTATCGCCACGCTCATTCCCTATCGCGGCTATGACACGATGCATATGGTGCATCACCGCTATACGAACGATTTCGAGCGCGACCCCGATACCTGGTGCGCAGGCACGAACCCGCTGCTGCTGATCCTGCGCTTTTTCACCCAGACGCCGCATTACATCTATCTGATGACGAAGTTCGGCTTCTGGAAGGACCCCAAGGAGCGGGCCGGCTACTGGATCGCGGCGGCGCATCACATGACGGCCTGGTCGCTGGTCGCCGCCGGGTTCTGGTTCGGCTACTGGCAGGAAATCCTGATGCTGTGGATCGTGCCGACCTTTCTCAACGTCGCCTTTATCGGGCTCATCTTCAATTACCTGCCGCACCATCCGCATGTGTCGCGCGAGCGCTATACCGATACCGCCGTCTTCCTGCTGCCCCGGCCCATTCACCGGCTGGTGACGGCGCTGGACATGTTCCAGACCTATCACCTGATCCATCATCTCTTCCCGCGCATTCCGTTCTACCGGATCGGCCGGGCTTTCGAGGAGATGCGGCCCATTCTGGAAGCCGAAGGCGCGCCGATCCACGACTGGAGCGACGCCTGGAGCCGGACCCGCAAGCAGGCCCGGGCCTGACGCGGAAGCGGGCGCGGATCTGGCGCGGAATCGGGGAAATGGACGGGCATGTGCCGCCGGTGCGCCGGGGGCGGCCTCGTCATGGTGGGGCGGGGGCCCGCGAGTCGGCTACGTTTTTGAGAACGTCACGCGAACTTGTTCTAAAAATCCTATTTAAATCAATGGCTTGAAAATATCATTGCTAATGAGAACAAAATAAGTACATTAACTGAAATTGCGCGGGACAATTCGGTATGAAATAAGGGGTGCAGGTCCATGTCCAAGAATGTTGTAGACCTCGTGGCAAAAGACGATTCCGAGAAGAAGAAGGCACTCGACGCGGCTCTGAGCCAGATCGAGCGCAATTTCGGCAAGGGTTCCATCATGCGGCTCGGCAAGAACGAGCAGGTGGTGGAGATCGAATCCATATCCACGGGGTCGCTGGGCCTAGACATTGCGCTCGGGATCGGCGGTCTGCCGCGCGGCCGCGTGATCGAGATCTACGGGCCTGAAAGCTCCGGCAAGACGACCATGGCGCTGCACACGGTGGCCGAAGCCCAGAAGAAGGGCGGCGTCTGCGCCTTCGTCGATGCCGAACATGCGCTGGACCCGGTCTATGCCCGCAAGCTGGGCGTGCATCTCGACGACCTTCTGATTTCGCAGCCCGATACGGGCGAGCAGGCGCTTGAAATCGCCGACACGCTGGTGCGCTCCGGCGCGGT
>CAYSVF010000409.1:0-2801 GCA_964434415.1 uncultured Parvibaculum sp. | reverse complement strand
GTGCTGGTGACCGAGATCGATCCGATCTGTGCGCTCCAGGCCGCCATGGAAGGCTATGAAGTCGTGCCGATGAACGAAGCCGCGACGCGCGGTGACATCTTCGTGACCACGACGGGCAATATCGACGTCATCACCGTCGATCACATGCGGGCCATGAAGGACCGCGCCATCGTCTGCAACATCGGCCATTTCGACAGCGAAATTCAGGTCGGTGCGCTCAAGAACTTCAAGTGGACGAACATCAAGCCGCAGGTGGACGAGATCGAATTCCCCGACGGCAAGAAGATCACCTTGCTGGCGGAAGGCCGCCTGGTGAACCTCGGCTGCGCCACGGGTCATCCGAGCTTCGTGATGTCCGCCTCCTTCACCAACCAGGTGCTGGCCCAGATCGAACTCTTCACCAAGACCGACGAGTACCCGATCGGCGTCTACACGCTGCCCAAGACGCTCGACGAGAAGGTTGCGATGCTGCACCTCGAAAAGATCGGCGTGAAGCTCGAGAAGATGAGCAAAGAGCAGGCTGAGTATATCGGCGTGCCGGCTGAAGGCCCCTTCAAGCCGGAACATTATCGCTACTAAGCGGTTTTGCGCCGATCGCAATCGCGCCCGTCGCGAATACCAGACCGCGATCGGCGCGATTGCTTTCAAGCAGGGCCCGGCTCTTCATGAGCCGGGTCTTTTTGTTGGCACTTTCGAAATGCTTCCGCACATAGTGTAAACTTTCGGCGGTCTGCTGATTTGGGCAGACTGGACCCGCCTGCGGGGGGCGGGCATAAGGAAAGCGGTATGCAGGGGGCAAAAGGCAGCAAGACGCGCGACATGTGGCGCGCATGCGCGGTCGGCGCAGGCGGCGCGCTATGGCTTGCCGCAACGGCGGGGCCGGCTCAGGCCGATAATCTCGTCGGCTCCACGCTGACGGCGCTGGGCGTACCCGAAGAAGTCGCCGCCGAACAGAACATCATCATCGCCTATGCCGTCGCGGGGGGCATCGCGCTCGCGGCGATCCTGTTCACCGTGGTGGCGCTGCGCGCCGCCCGCGCCGCGCGCAGGACTGCGATCGGACGCGAGGACGAGCTGACCGCCCTGTCGGTGCGGCTCGACACGGCCGAATCGATCCTCGCCGCCGAGCCCGACGCGCTCTTTATCTGGGCGCCGGAAAGCCTGCGCGCCTCCCCCGGCACCTTTCAGGCGCGGCCGCGCATCGTCGGCTCCACGGCGGGGCTCGTGGACCCTGCCTCGGGCGATCTCGACTATAATTACCTGCTGGAACGCCTCCGGCCCGAAAATGCCGGCCGGCTCAACACCGCCGTGCAACGCCTGCGGCGGCTCGGCGCGCGTTTTTCCCTCCATGTGGAAGCGCTGGACGGGCGCATCTTCGAGGCCGAAGGTCGGCCCGCGGGCGCGCTTGCCGTGCTCTGGCTGCGCGACGTGACGGGCGAGCGTGCCGAGGTGGCGCGTCTGACCGAGCGCATGCGGCAGGCCGATGCCGACCGGGCGCGCTATGAAGCCCATCTGATGGAAGTGCCCTGTCCCGCCTGGCGACGCGACGGGGAGGGCCGTCTCGTCTGGGTCAACAAGGCCTATGCGACCGCCGTCGACGCCGCCTCGCCGGAGGATGCGGTCACGCGCGAACTGGAATTGCTGGGCGAGGAGACGCTGGGCGCCATGCGCCGCACCCTCTTCGACAAGCCGCGCGTGAAGAGCCGCACCCACGCGATCATGTCCGGCGAGCGCCGCGCCCTCGATGTGGTGGAAAGCCATCTCGATGGCGGCACGGCGGGCATCGCCATCGACGTGACGGCGGAAGAAAGCCTGCAGGACGACCTGAAGCGGCATATCGACAGCCATGCCGAAACGCTGAACCGGCTCAATACGGCGGTTGCGATCTGCGGGCCCGACAAGCGTCTCAAATTCCGCAATCACGCCTTCGAGGAACTATGGGGTCTGGAGACGCAATGGCTCGACGAGGAGCCGACCGACAGCGCGATCCTGGACGAGTTGCGCGCGCAGCGCCGCCTGCCGGAACAGGCGAATTTCCAGGCCTGGAAACAGGCGCGCATGGAACTTTACACCTCCACCGAGCCGGTGGAGGAATTCTGGCACCTGCCGGACGGGCGCACGGTGAAGCTGAACGCGCAGGCGCATCCCTTTGGCGGTGTCATCTATCTCTATGAGAACGTCACCGAACGGCTCAATCTGGAAAGCTCCTACAACACGCTGGCCCGCGTGCAGCGCGAGACGATCGATCACCTTTATGAAGGCGTGGCGGTCTTCGGCAGCGACGGACGCCTGAAGCTGTCCAACCCCGCCTATGGCCGCATCTGGGGCTTGTCGGAAGAACAGCTTGCCGACGAACCGCATGTCAGCGAGGTCATCGAGCTGTGCCGCCCGCTCTATGCGGAACCGGAAGAGGCCGAGCTGCTGCGCACGCAGGTGACGATGGTGTCGGGCATGCGCGCCAATACGACCGGGCGCCTCAACCGGCCCGACGAGACGGTGGTCGATTTCGCCATCGTGCCGCTGCCCGACGGGGCGACGCTCATCACCTATCTCGACGTGACCGATGCGACGCGCATGGAGATCGCGCTCAGGGAACGCAATGACGCGCTGGAAACGGCGGACCGGCTGAAGTCGGAATTCATCAGCCATGTCAGCTATCAGCTGCGCACCCCGCTCACCAATATCATCGGCTTCGGCGAAATCCTGGAATCGGAAATGTTCGGCGGCCTGGAGCCGCGCCAGCATGAATATATGCAGGGCATTCTCGAAAGCTCGCAGACCCTGCTCGACACGGTGAACGA
>CAYSVF010000408.1:0-2806 GCA_964434415.1 uncultured Parvibaculum sp. | reverse complement strand
TCCTTCCACCCGGCCGACCGGCGGCAGCACGGCATTGGCGCCCTGCTTCTCGCTCGCGGCCAGCGCCGTGGCGCTGTCGCGCACGCTGCGGCTCACGCAATGCTGGAAGCCGATATCGCCCGGCAATTGCCGCTCGCCGAGTTCGATGCGCCCCCGGCTGGGCTTCAGCCCGAACACGCCGCAGCAGGACGCCGGAATACGGATCGACCCGCCGCCATCCGTCGCATGGGCAAGCGGCACCATGCCGGACGCGACCGCCGCCGCCGCGCCGCCCGAAGACCCGCCCGGCGAATGCTCGAGGTTCCACGGATTGTTGCAAGGACCGAGCAGCATGGACTCGGTCGTCCCCAGCAGGCCGAATTCCGGCGTATTGCTCTTGCCCAGCATCACGAAGCCCGCCGCCTCGAACCCTGCGATCACGGGGTCGGTCTCGGGCGAGATGTTTTCGGCGAGCAATCGGCAGCCCGAGGTCGCCTTGGTACCTTTGAGATTGTCGAGGTCTTTCACGAGGTTCGGCACGCCGGTGAAGGGCCCCTTGGCAGGCCCCGCCTTCGCTTCCTCCCGCGCCTTGTCATAGAAGGTGGTGACGACCGCATTCACCTGCGGATTGACCTTCTCGATGCGGGCAATCGCCGCCTCTACAAGCTCCAACGGGCTCGCCTCGCCCTTGGCCACCAGTTCGGCCTGCGCCGTCGCATCGAGCTTTGCCAGTTCGTCCATTCCACACTCCCTGTTTTTGGCTGTTTTCTGCGGATGAGTGAGCTTACCGGCTGGCGGCGCCCGAAGCGAGCCCGGCTCGCGTCGGGGCCTACTTGAGGGGCGGCCCCCCGGGTGCTACACCCTCCGCATTCCTTCACGCATCATGAGACGCAGCCGATGATTCCGCGCTATTCGCGGCCCGAAATGGTCGCCATCTGGTCCCCCGAAACCAAGTTCCGCATCTGGTTCGAGATCGAGGCGCATGCCTGCGAGGCGCTGGCCGAGCTCGGCGTGATCCCGAAGGAAGCCGCGAAGAACATCCGCGAGAAAGGCGACGCCGCCGTCTTCAATGTCGAGAAGATCGACGAGATCGAGCGCGAGGTGAAGCACGACGTCATCGCCTTCCTGACGCATCTGGCCGAATTCATCGGGCCGGATTCGCGCTTCGTCCATCAGGGCATGACCTCCTCCGACGTGCTGGACACCTGCTTCAACGTGCAGCTCGTGCGCGCCGCCGACATTCTGCTGAAGGACATGGACGAGCTGCTGGCCGCCATCAAGCGCCGCGCCTTCGAGCACAAGGACACGGTCACCATCGGCCGCAGCCACGGCATCCATGCCGAGCCCGTCACCTTCGGCCTGAAGATGGCCGAAGCCTATGCGGAGTTCGAGCGCAGCCGCGAGCGCCTCGTGAACGCGCGCAAGGAAGTCGCCACCTGCGCCATTTCCGGCGCGGTCGGCACCTTCGCCAATATCGACCCGCGCGTCGAAGAACATGTCGCCAAGGCCTTGGGGCTGGAGCCGGAGCCGGTCTCGACGCAGGTCATCCCGCGCGACCGCCACGCCATGTTCTTCGCAACGCTCGGCGTCGTCGCCAGCTCCGTCGAGCGCGTCGCCACCGAGATCCGGCACCTTCAGCGCACGGAAGTGCTGGAGGCGGAAGAATATTTCTCCGAAGGCCAGAAGGGCTCGTCGGCCATGCCGCACAAGCGCAACCCGGTGCTCACGGAAAACCTCACCGGTCTCGCCCGCGTCGTGCGCGGCATGGTGACGCCCGCGCTCGAAAACGTCGCCCTCTGGCATGAGCGCGACATCTCGCACTCCTCCGTCGAGCGCATGATCGGTCCGGACGCGACCGTCACCATGGACTTCGCCCTGTCGCGCCTCACCGGCGTCATCGACAAGCTGCTCGTCTATCCGGAGAACATGCAGAAGAACATGGACAAGCTCGGCGGCCTCGTGCACTCGCAGCGCGTCCTCCTCGCCCTCACCCAGAAGGGCGCGAGCCGCGAAGACGCCTATCGCCTGGTGCAGCGTAACGCCATGCCGGTCTGGCGCGGCGAAGGCAATTTCCTGGAGCTGCTGAAAGCCGATCCGGACGTGAAGAAGTACCTCACCGACGAGGAAATCGAGGAGCGTTTCGACCTCGGCTATCACACCAAGCATGTCGACACGATCTTCGCCCGCGTCTTCGGCAAGGACGCGATGAAGCAGGCAGCGGAGTAAGGCAAGCCTTCACCCCGCCGTCATATTCGGTCCTATACTCGGGCCCAAACGCAACTCACGAGGCCCGATATGACCGACTTCCTGCGCACCGCCTTCGACGGCTCGCGCCGCCGCCGCATCTATCTCTTCCGCCATGGCGACGTATCCTACGTGGATGAGCAGGGAAACCGCGTAGCGGACCCGGCCAATGTGCCGCTCACCGAATGGGGCCGCGAACAGGCCACCCGCACCGGCGAGGCACTGGCCAACATCCCCTTCGACCGCGCCGTGGCGTCGAGCTTCCCGCGTTCGCAGGAAACGGCAAGCCTGATCCTTCAGGGCCGCGGCCTCGACATCGAACCGCATGACCGCTTTGTGGAGTTTCAGGGCGACCCTGAATTCCGTAACGCCATCACCGACCTCAACGAGATCGCCTATTCCTTCCGCAACGCCCATGTGCCGGGCGCGCGCTACAATGGCGGCGACAGCTTCGAGGACGTGAATGCGCGCGTCGTCAATGCGCTCGAAGAGGTGATCGCCGATCCGGAGTGGGACACGCTCGCCCTCGTCGCTCATGGCGGCATCAACCGTCTCGTCATCGGCTGGGCGCTCGACACGGGGT
>CAYSVF010000407.1:0-2807 GCA_964434415.1 uncultured Parvibaculum sp. | reverse complement strand
GACCAACGACGTCTGGACGAAACAGGTCAGGGCCAGGGCGAAACCGAAGACAAGGCCGAAGCCTGGAAGGGCCACGCGGGGGCGGGCGGTTCTCTTCATCGCCGATCACGAATTTCCGCCGGACCCGAACCAGCGGTCCCAGAGCTCTTCGCTGCATTCGCGGCCCGACATCTGGCTGGTGATGAGCCGCATGGGACGTTCCACGCTTTCGGGCACGTCGTCCGGATCGCCGCCCAGCGTTTTCGCCATCGGCTTGTAGGCATCCGCGGCCATTTCGCGTGCCAGCATCCGGCACGGGTCGGCGGTGCCGTAATAGACCAGCGGCGCCAGAATGGCGGCGGCGATCAGGATGACGATGAAGCCGATAGCTGTGCGCATTTCCGTTTTTCCCCCTCCGGACCGGCCCCCGAGGGAGCATCGGTCTGCTTATTCACGCCGTTCAGTAGCCGAACGGGCTGGTATTGGACCGTCCGGCATTCGGGGCGTTTGCATCGCGTGCGCCGCTGTCGACGCGGCAGGAATTGAAGCCCGCCTTCCAGCCCGCGCGATAGGCCTCGCTGCTCTTGTAGAGCGCTTCATTCCTGTTTGCCGCATCTTTCTTGCCGGATGTGGCCGCCCAGCAGCCCGCGGAATGGCCCTGCCTGTATTCGGGGGCGTCGGCGTTAGGATGGGTGCCCATATCCGCGCAGCCGGCCAGAATCGGCAGAATTCCACCAATCAGCGTGAGTGCGAGTGCATATCGGGGCATTCCGCAGCCTCCTTTCGGCAACATGTCTTCTCCATCGAAGATAGGGAGGCGACAGATAAGGCGCAAATGCGACCATCATGCTTTACGAGGTTTTAACAGGCCGGGTGCTTCACTGAAGGCCGGATTGATCAAGGAGCGCCGCGCGAGGTCGCGCCCGCATCGCAAATGGCTCTGGGCACCATGCAGAATAGGACCGCCGACACGCCTGCCGGCACCGGCCGGGACGGGGAGACCGTGTTGCGGCGGATCGCGGATCTGGCGCTGCTGCCGAGCAATCTCGTGCCGCCGCAGGAGCGCAGCCTGCTCGACGGTGTGCTGGCGCAGCTGGTGAGCCGCCTCGATGAGGGGATGCGCCTGCGGCTGGCCGAACGGCTGGGGCAGCAGAGCGATTGCCCGCGCGAGCTGGCCATGGCGCTGGCGCGCGACGATGCGAAGATCGCCCAGGAAATCCTGCTGGAGGGCATGCCGCTCGCGGATGGCGATCTGGCGCGGATCGTGGCGGAGAGCGACGAGCCGCATCGCTTCATCATCGCAGGCAGGCGCGGGCTGTCGAGCGCCGTTGCCGATGAGATCATCGAGTATGGGGAGACGGCCACGATCTGCCGCCTGCTCAACAACCGGTCCGTGCGCCTTTCGCTGCGCGCCATCGAAATCCTCGTGGCCCGTAGCGCCAGCGACCCGGAATTCCGCGAGCCGCTGCTGGCGCGCTCAGAACTCACCGCGCGTCTGGCGCAGATGATGTTCTGGTGGTGCGAGGGAGGGCAGCGGCTGGAAATCATGCAGCGCTTTACCGTCGACCGCTCTCGTATTCACGATCTCCTCGATCCCATTCTCGGGGATGGAGAGGGCGTGCGCGGGATGGACGATGCGATGCGCGTGGCACTTTCGCTATTGGGACGTCCGCGCGAAATCGACCGCGACAAGCTGATGTCGCTCGTTGCCGGTGTCGGCAAGGGCGAGCTGCACCGGTTTTCCGAAGATCTGGCGGCAATGTCCGCGGTCAGGCCGGAAACCATGTACCGTATACTGAGCGATCATGGCGGCGAACCGCTCGCGGTGTTTGCCAAGGCGATGTCGCTCAGCCGGAAGGAGTTCGGCGAACTGATCGTCGTCACGGTGGACGCCCGCCAGGAAGGCCTGCCGACCAAGCAGGACCTCGACCGGATCGGCGGTCTGTTCGACAGTCTCACCGCCGACAAGGCCGATGTCGCCTTGCGCTATTGGGATGTCGCGGTGGGGATCGAAGCGGGACGGACGGACGGCGAGGGGGGCTAGTCCGCCGCGGAGGCGCGGGTCAGTTCGGCGACGATCTCCGGCCCGCTCTCGCATGTTTCGCCGGTGCCGGTCTCGTCGAGCACGGCTGCCATCTTGCGCCGGAACCCCGGCCCGCTCACCAGCTCTTCAAGCGAAAGCCGTGCGCGCTGCGCGGTGTCGATGATGTCCTGCTCGGCCCGGTCGATCAGGTCGAGCACCATGCGCGTGCTGTCCAGCATGTCGTCGATCCAGCCGGCAAGCTCGGGATCCTGCATCTTGAGCGAGACGGCATCCGACACGAGCTGCGTCACGGCGCGGCGCACCGCCGCCGTGTCGAAATCGCCGCCCACCAGCGTCAGCAATGTGCGGACCTGCGCATTGACGCTGTTGATGAGCGCGGCGCGCTGCCGGGCGCGCTTGCGCTCTGTATCGCTGACGGGCGCGAGATCGTCGAGCGAGACGCGCAACACATCGGCGATCGCGGCCATGGTGCGGAAGCTGCCATCCTTCTTGCCGGTCTCGATTTCCGAAAGATAGGGCGCACCGACACCGGCGGTGCGGGCAAGGTCGATCGCCTTCATCCCGCGATGTTCGCGCCAGACGCGCACGGGGTTCTCGCCATTGGCGATGCGGCGCGCCACCGGCGCGGGGACGGGCGTGAGCGCATGTTCGAGCGTCGCGGCGGCGCTGTCGCGCTCGGCGGCCTTTTTCAGCGCGTCGTAGCGCGCCACGGGCAGCACGACGAACGCCGTCTCGCCATTTGCGCCTGCGATGCGTTGAACGCCGTCATCATCGTGTTTCTGGG
>CAYSVF010000406.1:0-2812 GCA_964434415.1 uncultured Parvibaculum sp. | reverse complement strand
CGAGCACCACCGGATCGACGATTTCCAGATGCGACGGGTTGGCGGTCAGCGACAGATGCACCTTGTTGCCGTCGAACTCGCGATCCGAAGAGGCGCCGAGGTGATATTTCACATCGCCCGAACCGTCGATGTCTTCCGGCGTCGAGGAGCCGCCCTTGAATTCGTGGAACACCGCGCGATAGGGCTTCGACATCACGCCGGTCAGCACGTTCAGGCGGCCGCGATGCGCCATGCCGAACACAACCTCGCGCGCGCCCAGGGCGCCGCCGCGCTTGATGACCTGTTCCAGCGCGGGAATGATCGCTTCTGCGCCATCGAGCCCGAACCGCTTCGTGCCGGTATATTTCACCGAACAGAAACGCTCAAAACCTTCCGCCTCGATCAGCTTTTCGAGGATCGCGCTCCGGCCCATCTCGGTGAAGGTGACTTCCTTGTCCGGGCCTTCGATGCGCTCCTGGATCCAGGCCTTTTCTTCCGGATCGACGATATGCATGAACTCGACGGCAAGCGTCCCGCAATAGGTCCGCTGCAGAATATCGAGCATCTCCCGCACAGTCGCGGTCTCGAGGCCGAGCACATAGTCGATGAAGATCGGACGGTCCATGTCTTCCGGACCGAAGCCATAGGTCTCGGGCTGCAATTCGGGATGCAGCGACTGGGGCCTGAGGTTCAGCGGATCGACATTCGCGTCCAGATGACCGCGGATACGATAGGCGCGGATCATCATGATGGCGCGGATGGAATCGAGCGTGGCCTTGCGCACGCTTTCCTCGCTCGTGCCGGCGGGCGCGCGGGCGGCCACTTTCTCGGCGAGCTGTTTCTGATCGGCAGCGGGCCAGTTGCCGTCCAGCGCGCTCACCAGCTCGCCATTGGCGGAGACCGGCCAGTCGTCGCGCTGCCACGAGGCTCCGCGAACCTCCTTCAGGACGTTCTCGCGCTCATCGTCCAGTTCGTCGAAAAACTTTTTCCATTCCGCATCGACCGACGCCGGGTCGTTCAGGTAACGCGCATAGAGCTCCTCGACGAAGCCGGCATTCGTTCCGTAGAGAAAGGAAGTGCGTTCCAAGCGCGCCCTGGCGCTTTCATTGCTCATGGTCTGGGCCCGTTTCTGTCATGGGGACGGGGAGAACCCGCACCCCAGAAGCAGTCATTTTGCGTGTCCGTTAACCCTAAAATTGTGACACGCGAAGTCTGAACAAGCCATTGATAACGACCCCTATTCGGTCAACAGCCTGTGAGATCGATGCCCGGCAGAGACATATTTGCCGGTGCCGGGGGTGGCGGCGGCGCATGAGGCGCCGCCGCCATATTCGTCGGACGGGTTCTGCCTTGAGGCAGACCTCAGCCCTTGAGCACCTCGACCAGCGTCTTGCCGAGACGCGCCGGCGAGGGCGACACCGTGATGCCGGCCGCTTCCATGGCGGCGATCTTGTCTTCGGCACCGCCCTTGCCGCCGGAAATCACCGCGCCGGCATGGCCCATGGTGCGTCCGGGAGGAGCGGTACGGCCCGCGATGAAACCGGCCATCGGCTTCTTGCGGCCCTTCTTGGCCTGTTCGATCAGCCAGGCAGAGGCATCTTCCTCGGCCGAACCGCCGATCTCGCCGATCATGATGATGGATTCGGTTTCCGGGTCGTCCAGGAACAGATCCAGCATGTCGATGAACTCTGTACCCTTGACCGGATCGCCGCCGATGCCGACCGCGGTCGACTGTCCGAGACCCTCATTGGTGGTCTGGAAGACCGCCTCATAGGTCAGCGTGCCCGACCGCGACAGGATGCCGACGGAGCCCTTCTTGAAGATCGAGCCCGGCATGATGCCGATCTTGCACTCGTCCGGCGTCAGAACGCCGGGGCAGTTCGGACCGATCAGCCGCGAATTGGAGGCGTCGAGCCTTGCCTTCACCTTGACCATGTCCTGTACCGGAATGCCTTCGGTAATGCAGACTATGAGCGGGATTTCCGCCTCGATCGCCTCGATGATCGCGGCGCCCGCGCCTGCCGGCGGCACATAGACTACGGAGGCGTCGGCGCCGGTGGCCTTCTTGCCCTCGGCGACGGTCGCAAAAATCGGCAGCTTCTCGCCGCTCGCGCCTTCCCAGGTCTCTCCACCCTTCTTCGGGTGAATACCGCCGACCATCTGGGTGCCGTGATAGGCCAGCGCCTGCTCGGTGTGGAAGGTGCCGGTCTTGCCGGTCAGGCCCTGAACGAGAACCTTGGTGTCTTTGTTGATCAGAATGGACATCTATCAGGCTCCCTTCACGGCGGCGACGATCTTCTGCGCCGCATCGTCGAGATCATCGGCGGCGATCACGTTGAGGCCGCTTTCATTGATGATTTTCTTGCCAAGTTCGACATTGGTGCCTTCAAGCCGCACGACAAGGGGAACCCGGAGCCCAACCTCCTTGACGGCCGCGACCACGCCCTCTGCGATGACGTCGCACTTCATGATGCCGCCGAAAATATTGACGAGAATGCCTTCGACCGCGGGGTCCGCGGTGATGATCTTGAAAGCGGCCGTCACCTTCTCCGTGGTGGCGCCGCCGCCAACATCGAGGAAGTTGGCGGGCTCGGCGCCGTAGAGCTTGATGATGTCCATCGTCGCCATGGCGAGGCCGGCGCCGTTGACCATGCAGCCGATATTGCCGTCGAGCGCGACATAGGCGAGGTCGTATTTCGAGGCCTCGATCTCCTTCTCGTCCTCCTCCGACAGGTCGCGCAGCTCGGCGCGCTCGGCGTGGCGGAAGTCGGCATTGCCGTCGAACGACACCTTGGCGTCGAGCACGCGCAGATGGCCGTCCTTCATGACGATC
>CAYSVF010000405.1:0-2823 GCA_964434415.1 uncultured Parvibaculum sp. | reverse complement strand
CGATCGCCAGCGGGATCAGGATGATGACGGGTTTCAGCCAGCCCAGCATACCGCGCGAGGAAGAAGGCGAAGCCGCTGCGTGCGCGCCGCCGGAGGTCGCGGCCGATGCCGCGCCCGGCGCTTCCCCGCCGCTGCCCTTCCGGTACATCCATTTGTGACGGAGCCAGTCGCGCATCGCATCGAGGCGGTCGCTGAAGGCCATGAGCTTTGTCTCCTTCCCCGGGATCAGGCAGGCGGTCGTTCCATCGCGTCAGTCGCCGGAACAAAGTTTAGATGGGGTCGGGCTTCCCCGGATCAAGCGGCGCGGCCCGTCCCGAAAAACGCGGCCTCAGATGAAGCCGACGATTTCCTTCACGGACTTCAGCACCGGATCGGCAATGGCGCGGGCACGCTCCGCGCCCTTTTCCAGCACGCCGTCGATATAGGCCGGGTCGGCCAGCAGGTGCTTCATTTCGCCGGTAATGGGCGCAAGCTTGTCCACGGCAAGGTCAGCCAGCGCGGGCTTGAACTCGGAGAACATCTTGCCGCCGAACTCTTTCAGCACCTCTTCAGTCGTGATGTCGGAAAGCGCTGCATAGATGTTGACGAGGTTCGCCGCCTCGGGCCGCTCGGCAAGGCCGTCCTTTGCTTCGGGCAGCGGTTCGGGGTCGGTGCGGGCCTTGCGGATCTTCTGGGCGATCTCGTCGGCATTGTCGGAGAGCGTGATGCGCGAATAGGCGGAAGGGTCGGATTTCGACATCTTCTTGGTGCCGTCCCGCAGGGACATGACGCGCGTCGCCGCGCCCATGATGAGCGGTTCCGGCTGGGGGAAGAAATCCTCCGCCCCGAAGTCGTTGTTGAATTTCTGCGCCGTGTCGCGGGCAAGCTCCAGATGCTGCTTCTGGTCCTCGCCGACCGGCACATGGGTCGCGCGATAGGCCAGAATATCGGCCGCCATCAGCACCGGATAATCGTAAAGGCCGACGGAGGCCTTTTCCCGGTCCTTGCCCGCCTTGTCCTTGAACTGGGTCATACGATTGAGCCAGCCGATGCGGACCACGCAGTTCAGAATCCAGGCAAGCTCGGCATGGGCCGACACCTTGGACTGGTTGAAGATGATATGCGTTTCCGGGTTGATGCCCGCCGCGATATAGGCCGCCGCCACTTCGCGCGTATTGGCCGCCAGTTCCTTCGGGTCCTGCCAGACCGTGATCGCATGCATGTCCACCACGCAATAGAGGCATTCATGCGTGTCCTGCAGACCGACGAAATTGCGGATGGCGCCGAGATAGTTCCCCAGATGCAGATTGCCGGTCGGCTGCACGCCGGAGAAGACGCGGTTGGTGGGCTTTTCCATGGATTTTGGGCCTTGTAAACGCTTTTGCACCGGCGTTATGCGGCGAGGCGCGACACTTTGCAATCCCCCCGGCATGCCGCAGCTATCCGCCTTTGCAGCCGGTTCGGCCTCATTTGCGCATGAAGGAACGTCGCAGCGTGGCCACGCTCACCGCGCCGCTCGCCTGGGCAAGACCGGCATAGGCAATGAGGCCGCCTGCGATGAGGGCCGCGAGCGCGGCGACGCTTTCAAGGAACGTCCCCTCGAACCAAGGGGCCGCGTAGAGCGCGCCATACCAGAGGCAGGCGCCCATTGCCGCCGAGGCGACGAGGATCAGCGGCAGGCGCTTCAAAACCTGCGCATCGGGCGCGAAGCCGCCGCGTCTGGCGAGCGTCGTCCCCAGCAGGGCGGCATTCACCCAGGCGGCGATGGTGGTGCCCGCCGCGATGCCTGCGAAAGCGTAGACCTGAAAGAGGGTGATGGAGGCGGCGATATTCACCGCCACCGAGATCGCCGCATAGCGCAAAGGCGTCATCGTGTCTTCCCGCGCAAAGAAGCCCGGCGAGAAAACCTTGTTCAGCACGAAGGCGGGGAGACCGGCCGCATAGACGAGGAGGGCCAGCGAGGCGTTCTGCGTATCCAGCGCGTCGAAGGCGCCGCGCTCGAACAGCACCTGGATGATCGCATGCGGAATGACCATCAGCGCCACCGCCGCCGGCACCGTCAGCAGCATGGAAACCTCCAGCGCGCGGTTCTGTGCCCAATGCGCGCCCGCTTCGTCGTCGGCCCGCAGGCGGCGCGAAAGATCGGGCAGGAGCACGACGCCGATGGCGATACCGATCACGGCAAGCGGCAGCTGATAAATCCGGTCGGCATAGTAAAGCCATGAAACCGCACCCGCCTGCAGCGAGGCGATGATGGTGCCGACCGTGAGGTTGATCTGCATGATGCCGCCGGAAATGACGCCCGGCACACCCAGCCGCACGAGCTTTCGCATATCGGGGGTCAGACGCGGCCGGCGCAGCCGCAGCACATAGCCCGCCCGCCAGCAGGAGATCGTCAGCCAGAGGAACTGCACGATGCCCGCCGCCATCACGCCCCATGAGAGCGCAAGGCCCGGATTGTCGATTACGGGCACGAGAAAAAGGATCGCCAGAATGAGCGTGATGTTGAGCATCACGGGCGCGGCGGCCCCGGGGAAGAAGCGGCCGACCGAATTGAGTATCCCCGCCTGAAGTGCCGTCAGCGAAATGAAGAGGAGATAGGGAAAGGCGATGCGGGTGAATTTCACCGCCATTTCCTGCTTGCCCGGATCCTCCGAAAATCCCGGCGCGAAGCCGGAGATGATCCAGGGCATGGCAATCATGGCCAGCACCGTCATGAAGAGGAGCGCGGAGAGCAGGAGCGCCAGCGCATCCTCGGCGAAACGTCTCGCCGCCGCCTCGCCGTCGCCTTCCAGGTGCTTTGAAAAGAGCGGCACGAAGGCGGAGTTGAACGCCCCTTCCGCG
>CAYSVF010000404.1:1711-2825 GCA_964434415.1 uncultured Parvibaculum sp. | reverse complement strand
TCAACACCGGCATTTTCTATTTCGTAGTGGGATTGATCCTGATATCCTTTTTTGCAGAACCGCTCGGGGCGCATGTCGACCGGATTTTTTCCCTCCCCATGGACCTCGTCACCCCCTCGATCGCCTGGATCGGAGCGGGGTGCTACACGCTGCAGATTTTCTACGACTTTGCCGGATACACCGAGATGGCGATCGGCATCGGCCTGATGATCGGGTTCAATTTCCCCGACAATTTTCGCCAGCCCTATCGCTCGCAAAACATCACAGATTTCTGGCGTCGCTGGCATATGACGCTCTCCAGATGGTTTCGCGACTACCTCTACATCCCTCTCGGCGGAAACCGGCACGGGCTTTTCAAAACAACGCGAAACCTCTGGATCGTATTTCTTCTATGCGGGCTTTGGCACGGAGCGGCCTGGACGTTCGTGGCCTGGGGCGCGTACCACGGAACGCTCCTCGTCGCGGAAAGAGTCCTGCGCCGGCGCTACGGCTTCGAACTCCAAGGCATTGCAGGAACGATTACGACGCTCGTCCTCGTCATATTCGGCTGGGTCCTGTTTCGCTCGGAAAGCTTTCATCAGGCCTATTTCATGGTCCGGAAAATGCTTTTTATCGACACCAGCGGCATCAACAATTTGGGACCTGAGTTCTATCTCACGCCATACACCTTGTTCCTGCTGGCGTCCGGATTCCTGCTGGCCCTCCTGCCCTTCGACAAACTCAACTTGCGCGCTTCACTGCTCGCCGGTCACCATACGGCGAAAGCTGCCATGCTGGGGTTGGTTTTCATGACATTCGCCATTTCCGAGCTCGCGGCGAACGGCTTCAATCCCTTCATCTATTTTCAGTTTTAGGATCACGGTGAGATGCGGCGCTTTCAACTCCTACTGCCAATTCTTTTGTTTGCCTTGCTTATCTCCGCGCCCCTCGCGCTCAGAGGCATGGGCTGGCAGGTGACCAAACCATTGGAGGAATATCGACGGCTTGCGCCATTTCCCGATTATTCCGAGATGCTTTCATCCGAGAGCAGCGGCTTTACGGCGTATTTCCAGAAACTTGCCCGCTGGCATTCGGACAACTTCTTCTCCCGTCCCTTCTGGGTAAGGCTGCATAC
>CAYSVF010000404.1:0-1701 GCA_964434415.1 uncultured Parvibaculum sp. | reverse complement strand
GGTTTATGTCGGCAGCGAAGGGTGGATGTACTACCGCAGCGTTATCGACGACCAATTGCCCCGGATCGAAGCGCTACCGGAATCCTATGTTTTCGAGTCGGTGGATCGCTTCGCAAAACTGACCGACATGCTCTCCAGGAAAGGCATTCGGCTCTATGTGATCTCCATACCGCTGAAAGACTATTTCTATGCCGAGCACCTGCCCGAAAGGGCAAGGCGGGTTTCTTCATACACGCGATACATGGCGTTCATGGACGCGATGAAGAAAGACCCGAGAGTGAACTTCATCGACCCTCGCCCTCTCCTGCTGAGCGAAAAGAAAAGCGGAAAGACCATCTTCTACAAGACCGACATGCACTGGACCGATCCAACGGCCGCCCGCATGGCCCAGACGCTCGTCCAGACCATCGCAGAAGATTCAAGCAGCCATTACTCCATAGAGGGGTGGACATTCGACACAGCGCCTGTGGCCGGGTTTTCCGGCGGACAATCCCGCTTTCTGCCGCTGTTTTCGACGCCCACCGAAACCAGCGTGAAGCTCGAAAATGTCGAACCTTCCCGGGAGATCGTCTACGCGGACAAAACACCGGCGCTCGAATTCAAGGGAGCGATTTCGTCGCCTGACCGGACCCTTCTGCCGCCGGTCGTCATCTACGGCGACAGTTTCTTCGACGGCATGATACGAGGCGGTGTGCTGCAGAACTTCCGCGCATTTTTCCGGGGCCGGATTTATCAGCAAAGCCTGTCGGACACGATAGAGAACAGGCCCGAAGGTACCAGGACCATGATCCTTGAGTTCATATCCGTCGCCTGGCCGAACGTGGATTCCTACATATCCAAAGCCATAGATGAGATGGGCAATTCAAATTCCAAACCTCAGGAGGCATCGGGCGGGCGATGATTGGCAATCGTTTCTTATCGGCGGTGGCCTTGTTCACTCTGGCCGTCATTACCCTCCCCTCAAGCGACGGCCGGGCGGCGAGTTTCGACTGCGCCCGCGCCGCGGCGCCGGACGAAGCAACCATCTGTCGGACACCGGAACTTTCCGCGCTCGACAGCGAGATGGGCGCGCTCTGGTTTGCCTACAAGCAGATGCCGCTCGGCACGATGGGCGTGCTGAATGCGCGCCGGGAGGATGCGCAATCGTTCCTGCAAGCCCGCAAGACCTGCGGCGGCGATGTGGACTGCCTGCGTGGCGCCTATCGCACGCGGATTGCAAGCCTCAAACAGAGTATTCGTCAGGCCTCGGACTATTACCGCTATCTGCAGGCAGACCGGATGTTCACGCTCCCCGTCGCGGTGAGCGAGATCGTCGCCGACACCCGCTCCGAATGCCGCGCGCTCGGCGGCAGGCTGGATGGCGGGGCGGACGCACCCGCCTCGGTCCGCACGCAGGATTTCGACGGCGACGGCAGGCCCGACTATCTGATCGACAAACGCCGGCTTGCCTGCAAGGGCGCGGCGACGGCCTTCTGCCACAATAATGGCTGCGACATGGAAATCGCGCTGTCCAGCAAGGGGTACAAACACCCGATCCGCGAGACGGGCGCGCTCCGAGCGATAGACCAGGGGCCGGACGGCGCGATCATCCGCATCGAGGTCGACAAGTCGCGCTGCGGCGCGGGCCTCGCCCCCGAAAAGAAATGCCTGCTCATGCTGGCCTGGCGCAATGGCCACATGGAAACAGACTATCAGGAAGAC
>CAYSVF010000403.1:0-2831 GCA_964434415.1 uncultured Parvibaculum sp. | reverse complement strand
CTATTTCCCCGACCGCGTGGTCCCCATGCTACCGGAGCGGATTTCAAACGATCTCTGCTCGCTGCGGGAAAAGGAAGATCGCGCCTGCATCGCCGTGCGCATGATTTTCGACCGGCACGGCACCAAGATCGGTCACCAGTTCATTCGCGGCCTGATGAAGTCGGCGGCGAGCCTCACCTATCGCCAGATGCAGGAAGCCATCGACGGCAAGCCGGACGACAAGACCGGTCCGCTGCTGGAAACGGTTCTGCAGCCGCTCTGGAACGCCTATCAGACCATGCTGAAAGGCCGCGAGCAGCGCGGACCCCTGGAGCTGGACCTGCCCGAATACCGCATCGGCTTCGACGAAGACGGCAAGGTCGTGCAGGTGAAGGAATATGAGCGCTTCGAGAGCATGCGCCTGATCGAGGAATGCATGATCCAGGCGAATGTCTGCGCGGCGGAATCGGTGGAGGACAAGCGCAAGCGCGTCATCTACCGCGTGCATGACGGCCCGAGCCGCGAGCGCATCATGGCACTGGCTGAATTTCTCGACACGCTCGACATCAGCTTTTCCAAGGGCGAGGTCGTCCGCCCACAGAACTTCAACCGCATCCTGAAGCAGGTCCACGACACCGAACATGACCGCATGGTGAGCGAGGTCATCCTTCGCTCCCAGGCCCAGGCGATCTACTCGCCGGACAATATCGGCCATTTCGGGCTCAATCTGCGCCGCTATGCGCATTTCACCTCGCCCATTCGCCGCTATGCGGACCTGACCGTTCACCGCGCGCTCATCGCCTCGCTGAACCTCGGCCCGGATGTAAAAAAGGACGGCCAGCCGGAAGAGGAAGAACGCGCGCTGGAAGAGATCGCGACCCATATCTCGATGACCGAGCGCCGCTCCATGATGGCCGAACGCGACAGCAAGGACCGCTTCATCGCGCAATATCTCGAAGCGCGGATCGGCGCGGAGTTCAAAGGCCATATTTCGGGCGTGACGCGCTTCGGCCTCTTCGTAAAGCTCGACGATAATGGCGCGGACGGCATTGTGCCCATCGCTACGCTCGGCGCGGAATATTTCCATCACGACGAAGTCGGTCATGCGCTGGTGGGCGAACGCAGCCGCACCACCTACCGCCTGGGCGAAGCGGTACGCGTGAAGCTCGCCGAAGCCGCCCCCATTACCGGCGGTATGCGCTTCGAACTGCTCGACGGCGGCAGTACCGGCGGCCCGGCCGGGCGCCGCAATACATCCGGCCGCGGGCGAACGGGTACGTCCCGGCGCAAGGGCCCTCAGAAATCCGGCTCCAAGCCGAAAGGCAAGCGCAAGACGGGAAGCTCCGGAAAAGGACGCCGTCACTGACCCCGATCAAGCGCGGCAACCTGCCACATTCCGTCCCGGTGCTTTACCCACCATTTTAGTAGGACTTGAATCTCCGAATTCGCGGCGTTCAGCCGCGCGAACGAAATGAGTGCGCCCTTGGACATGTCCCGGCCCGATATTTACCAGCAAAACGAAAATGCACCGCGTCCCGCCAAAGAGGCGATTCTGCGCGGTTTGAGCATGCGCTGTCCGGCCTGTGGCAAGGGCCACATGTTCTACAAGTTCCTGAAAGTGTCCGATCATTGCCCGGATTGCGGCGAGGCGCTGCATTATCACCAGGCAGACGACGCCCCGCCCTATTTCACGATCATGATCGTGGGCCACATCATCGTGCCGCTGATGCTCTGGCTGGAGCTCGAATATCTGCCGCCGATCTGGGTGCATATGGCGCTGTGGCCGGCCCTCACCCTGCTCCTGTCGCTCTGGCTGCTGCCGCGCCTGAAAGGCGGCATCGTGGGCTGGCAATGGGCCGCTCGCATGCACGGCTTCGGCAATCCCGACGCGGAACGCGGTACCACCCCGAACTGAACGCCGCCGGACACCTGACTGGACAGCCCCGCCACGCCGGGCCATCCTCTGTGCAAAGCAATTCAGAAACGTCAGGGAGGATGGCGCATGGCAGATAGCGCCCGGGGCACCTTTGACCCCAAACAATCACGCGGTCAGGAATATCGGGACGGCGCGACGCGCGCCGTGCGCCCGCGCGATGCTGCGACCCTCATCATCGTCAACAATGATGCAAGCCGGCCCAAGGTTCTGATGGGGCAGCGGCATGAGAATCACAAATTCATGCCGAACAAGTTCGTCTTTCCCGGCGGACGCGTGGACCGGGCCGACAGCCGCGTGCGCGCCGCCGAAGATTTGCGCCCCGTGGTCACGCGCCGTTTGATGACGCGCATGCGCGGCACGCCCAGCGAAAACCGTGCCCGCGCGCTGGCCATGGCCGCCATCCGCGAAACATTCGAGGAAACCGGCCTCGTCCTCGGCAAGCCCGTGCGCGACGCCATGTCGAGCAAGCATGAAGACTGGGCGGCCTATTTCGCGCAAGGCGTGGCGCCCGCGCTCGGACGGCTCGACTTCGTCGCCCGCGCCATCACCCCGCCCTATCGCACGCGCCGATTCGACACGCGCTTCTTCATCGCCGATGCCGAACATATCCAGGGCGATCCGCTCGCCGTTGCCGGCTCCGGCGAATTGCAGGGCCTGCACTGGCTGACGCTCGACGATGCGCGCGATCTAGACCTGCCCAACATCACCCGCGTGGTGCTGGACGAGATCGAGGAACGCCTGAAGCAGAACCGGGCCGCCCAGGCGCGCAGGCCCGTTCCCTTCATTCACTTCCGCAACGGCTCCGCCATCCGCGACGAAATCAAGGACTGAGCCTGTTGCAGCACGCCGCCCCCAAAACCCGCGCGGTACGCCCGCGCGATGCCGCCAGCCTCGTCCTGATCGACCGGTTGGGCGA
>CAYSVF010000402.1:0-2839 GCA_964434415.1 uncultured Parvibaculum sp. | reverse complement strand
GGGTGCATCCATGCGCGCCATGACAATCTGATTGGCAAGGACCTGCCACTGGATGTCCCGGGCGCGGGCGTTTTTCAACTCGTTCGCAAGCCAGGCCTGCTGGGTCTCGCCCATCATGTGCCGGTCGGGATCGTTCAGCTTCTCCATGCGAAAGCGCTCGGCATCCGGCTTGTAGGCGTAACCGTCCGGCAGTCCGCTTTCCTGCCACTCCATCATGCGCGCATAGTCGAGGACCGGTGCGCCCGCCGCGTCATAGGGCGTTTTCACGCGCCGAATCCCGGCACCCATGGACGCCTCGCCTGTCACGACAACCGGATTGTCCGGATCGGAGAGGTCGAAGGCGGTTTCCTCATAGACCATGTCCTCGCTGTAGCTCAGCTCTTCGTCGCGGCCCGTGAGCCGGGTCTCGATGACGTGGATCGAGGCGATTTTGCCGTATTCATAGGAGCGGTTGAGCGCATGGAAGGCCTTGCCGGGCGCGGGGTCGCGCATGGGCATCCATTCGAAATAGGCCTTCAACGCGGCATCGCGGCGCGTCTCCCATGTGCCTTCGGTGGCGGGATCGTGATTGCCCGCGCCGCCGACCCAGCTGTTATTCGCCGTTTCGTGATCGTCCCAGACGGTGATGAAGGGGGCAGCGGCATGGGCGGCCTGCAGATCGGGATCGGACCGGTATTGCGCAAATCGCGTGCGGTAGTCGGCGAGCGTCAGCAGCTCATGCGGGGGCTCGTGCATGCGGCCGAGTTCCTTGCCGACATCCCCGCCATAGCCGTCGACGCCATATTCGTAGATGTAATCGCCCAGATGCACGATGGCATCCAGGTTGTCTATTGCGGCGATTTCCCGATAGACATGATAATAGCCGAAGGAATAATGCGAGCAGGAGATCACCGCGAAGCGCGCGCGCTCCGTTTCCGCGGGAAGCGTTTTCGTGAGCCCGACAGGCGAAAGCGTGTCGCCCACCGCGAAGCGATAATAATAGACGCTGCCCGGCGTCAGGCCCGTGACATCGACCTTCACCGTATGATCGCGGGCTGCGCTCGCCTGCGTTTCGCCCTCGGCGACCGGTTTCGTGAAATCGGCGTCTTCCGCCACCATCCACCGAACGGGCAGGGGCGAGGTTTCGTTCGTGGTCACGCGCGTCCAGATGATGACGGCATCGCCTTTCGGGTCGCCGCTGGCCACGCCATGGCCGAAGGCGGCGTCGAATGTCTCTGATGCCTGTTTTTTCTCGTCGCAGCCGGCAAGACCGAGCCCGCCGACCGCGGTCAGGCCCAAAAGCGTCTGTCGTCTGGTGAAGCGATCCCAACTCATGCTCGATACCCCCAGGAACTGCCGATCAATCGCCACGACATGATCGTCAGCCTATCAAGCCATAATGTCGGTTTTTTTGCCGGTGCGAACGCGCATGAAAACCTGCCCGGAAAGACCGGAAAGACGCATTCTCAGGGTTTCGTCACACGGCGCAACGTGATGTTGAGGCGTCCGCCGCCTTCGAGCAGCGAGGAGGAGCCGGGGATCGTCCGGTCCACGCCATGGAAGCGCAGGCGGCTTTCGCCGCCCAGCAGCAGCACATCGCCGGAAGCCAATCTGAAACTCTTCGATTTGTCGCGGCGGGCGAATCCGCCCACCCGGAAGACGCATGTGTCGCCCAGCGACAGGGAAAGGACCGGGGCGTCCAGCGCCTCCTCGTCCCGGTCCTGATGGAGGCCCATCCGGGCTTTCGGCCCGCGATAGATGTTGAGGAGGCAGGCTTCCGGCGGGGCGGGGTAGCCGGTCAGCTCGTCCCAGAGCGCCATCAGGCTCTCGGGTATGGCCGGCCAGGGGCGGCCCGTTTCCGGGTGGCGGGGCTCATAGCGATAGCCGGAGACGTCCGATACCCAGCCCAGAGGCCCGAGATTTGTCTGGGTGATGGACCAGGGCTGGCCGGTGCGCGGCATGACCGGGCGATAGGGCGGCGCGGTGCGGACGGCTTCGCGCAATTCGGCGGCCAGGTGTTGCTGAGCCGCATCGTCCAGCGCGTGAGGAAAGAGCACGAGCCCCGCCATGCCCGTATCCACACCGCCAGGCCTTGCTTTCAGCGCCGTTTCCGCCGATGCAGGGGCTGTCATCATGCGTTTACCCGCTCATGCGACATGGCAGATCCCGGAACAGGCCGAAAAACCAGTGTGACCAAATTGCCGCATCACCGCTTGCGGCCCGTAGAACCCAATCCTATATACAGCGCAACCAGTTCCAACCCCTAAAGGACCCTTTGGGGGCCGGTCCGGGGCGGGTTGGCGGTTCGCCATCCCCCCTCGCAAAGCGCCCGCGCTGGTGACGTCTCTTCGGAGAAACGGACAGCATTCGGGGCTTGCCCGGCCTGCCACAGACAAGAGGACCAGAAGCACGATGGGAAAAGTAATCGGCATTGACCTTGGCACGACGAATTCGTGTGTCGCGGTCATGGAAGGCAATCAGGCCAAAGTCATCGAAAACAGCGAAGGCGCGCGGACGACACCGTCCATGGTCGCCTTTACGCAGGATGGCGAAAGGCTGGTCGGTCAGTCCGCCAAACGCCAGGCGGTGACCAACCCCACCAATACGCTCTTTGCGATCAAGCGCCTTATCGGTCGCGCCTATGACGACCCGACCACCCAGAAAGACAAGGAGATGGTGCCCTACAGCATCGTCCGCGCCGACAATGGCGACGCTTGGGTGGAAGCGCATGGCGAGAAATATTCCGCCTCGCAGATTTCCGCCTTCATCCTGCAGAAGATGAAGGAAACCGCGGAAGGCTATCTCGGCGAGAAGGTCGAACAGGCCGTCATCACCGTTCCGGCCTATTTCAACGACGCCC
>CAYSVF010000401.1:0-2850 GCA_964434415.1 uncultured Parvibaculum sp. | reverse complement strand
TTCCTTGCCTGGCGCCTTTATTGCCTTAATCAGCGTCAGCTCCGGCGCAACATCGATTTCTTCACCGTCGACCTTGATGATGGTCATGCGCTTACTCCGCCGCCACTTGAGCCGCACCGCCGCGCTTGGCCGCGATGCGCTCTTCAATCGTTCCACGGAAATGCCGGATCAGGCCCTGGACCGGCCAAGCCGCCGCATCGCCCAGAGCGCAGATGGTGTGGCCTTCGACACGCTTCGTCACGTCGAGCAGCATGTCGATTTCCGCAGGCTCCGCTTCGCCCGCCACCAGACGTTCCATGACGCGCCACATCCAGCCCGTGCCTTCGCGGCAGGGCGTGCACTGACCGCAGCTTTCGTGCTTGTAGAAATAGGAAAGACGGGAAATCGCCTTGATGATGTCGGTGGACTTGTCCATCACGATCACCGCGGCGGTGCCGAGGCCCGACTGAACCGCCTTCAGCGAGTCGAAATCCATCAGCACGTCGTCGCAAACCGTCTTCGGCAGGAGCGGCACGGAAGATCCGCCGGGGATGACCGCCAGCAGATTGTCCCAACCGCCGCGCACGCCGCCGGCATGTTTTTCGAGCAGCTCGCGAAGCGGGATCCCCATCTCCTCTTCCACGTTGCACGGCTTGTTCACATGGCCGGAAATGCAGAAGAGCTTGGTACCCGTATTGTTCGGACGGCCCAGCCCGGAAAACCAGGATGCGCCCCGCCGCAGAATGGTGGGGGCAACCGCGATCGATTCCACGTTGTTCACCGTGGTCGGCGCACCATAGAGGCCGACATTGGCCGGGAAAGGCGGCTTGAGGCGGGGCATGCCCTTCTTGCCCTCAAGGCTTTCGAGCAGCGCCGTTTCCTCGCCGCAGATATACGCGCCCGCGCCGTGATGAACGTAGAGATCAAAGTCCCAGCCGGAGCCCGCCGCGTTCTTGCCGATGAGGCCCGCTTCATAGGCCTGGTCGACGGCGGCCTGAAGCTGCTCGCGCTCGCGGATGAATTCGCCGCGCACATAGATGTAACAGGCATGCGCGCCCATGGCGAAGCTGGCGATAAGGCAGCCTTCTATGAGCTTGTGCGGATCGTGACGCATGATGTCGCGATCCTTACAGGTGCCGGGCTCGGATTCGTCGGCATTGACGACGAGGTAATGCGGACGGCCATCGGATTCCTTGGGCATGAAAGACCATTTCATGCCGGTCGGAAAACCTGCGCCGCCACGGCCGCGCAGACCCGAATTCTTCATCTCGTCGACGATCCAGTCGCGGCCCTTGGCGATGATCGCCGCCGTGCCGTCCCAGTCGCCGCGGCGCTTTGCGCCCTCAAGGCCCCAATCGTCGAAGCCGTAGAGATTGGTAAAGATACGATCCTTGTCTTCCAGCATCACTCACCCCCCGCCTTGCCGGCGGACACGGAGTCCTTCAGCGTGGTCGGCCCGTCTTCCGGCTCGGAAGAGCGACGACCGCTTTGCGGCCCCGGCTTCACATCCTTGCCCGAACGCAGCTCGGAAAGGATCCGCTCGAATTTCTCCGCGTCGAGATCCTCGTAAAAATCGTCATTGATCTGCACCATGGGCGCATTCACGCAGGCGCCGAGGCATTCGACCTCGAGCCAGGAGAGCTTGCCGTCTTCGGACACCTCGCCCTCTTCGCCGATATGTTTGCGGCAGACTTCCTTCAAATCGTCCGCGCCGCGCAGCCAGCAGGGTGTTGTGCCGCAAAGCTGGATGAAATGCTCACCCACCGGCGACAGGTTGAACATGGTGTAGAAGGTCGCCACTTCGAGCGCCCGGATGTAATCCATGCCCAGCAGATCGGCGACATAGCGGATTGCCGGTTCCGGCAGCCAGCCATGCTGACGCTGTGCGCGCCAGAGCAGCGAGATGATCGCGGAGGCCTGTTTGCCGTCCGGATATTTCGCCATCTGGGTTTTTGCCCAGTCGAGATTTTCGGGCGTGAACTCGAAGCTCTCGGGCTGATTGGGGTCCAACCTGCGAACGCTCATCGGTCCACCTCACCAAACACGATATCGAGAGAGCCGAGGATCGCCGACACATCCGCCAGCATATGGCCCCTGCAGAGATAATCCATCGCCTGAAGATGGGCGTATCCCGGCGCGCGGATCTTGCACTTGTAGGGACGGTTCGTGCCGTCGGCGACGAGGAAGACGCCGAATTCGCCCTTGGGCGCTTCCACCGCGGCGTACACTTCGCCGGCGGGCACGTGATAGCCCTCGGTAAAGAGCTTGAAGTGATGAATGAGCGCTTCCATCGAGCGCTTCATGTCCTTGCGCGAGGGCGCCGTTACCTTGTGGTCGGTATTGTGTGCCGGACCGCCCGGCATCATTTCGATGCACTGCTTCATGATCTTGATCGACTGGCGCATCTCTTCCATGCGGACGAGATAACGGTCGTAGCAGTCGCCGTTCTTGCCGACAGGAATGTCGAAGTCGAGTTCGGAATAGACTTCATAGGGCTGCGAGCGGCGCAAATCCCAGGCCATGCCCGAGCCGCGCACCATGACGCCGGAGAAGCCCCAGTCCAGCGCATCCTGCTGCGAGACAACGCCGATATCGACGTTACGCTGCATGAAGATGCGGTTGCCGGTCAGCAGGCTTTCCAGATCGTCCAGCACCTCAAGGCAGGGATCGCAGAAATTGTAGATGTCTTCCAGAAGCTCCGGCGGGAGATCCTTCGCCACGCCACCCGTGCGGAAATAATCAGCATGCATGCGGGCGCCGGATGCGCGCTCATAGAAGATCATGAGCTTTTCGCGCTCCTCGAAGCCCCGGAGAGGCAGCGCCAGAGTACCAACGTCCATGCCGTACATCGCGTCGTTGAGAAGATGGGAG
>CAYSVF010000400.1:0-2856 GCA_964434415.1 uncultured Parvibaculum sp. | reverse complement strand
GTGACATTCCGGTTGATGGTCTTGTCCATATCGACGCCGACGGACAGCCACTTCCTGTTGGAGGCGTTAAGCCCCACACCGGTCGAGAGCAGCTTCGCGTCGCCCTGCAGATCCACCTTCTGGTTGAAGACGCGGGAATGGTCGATGAAAGTGTAGGGCGTCAGCGACCAGCCGCCCAGCATGTCGACGTCGAAGCGATACCCCACCTGAGCGGAAAGACCGTAACCGCTGTCGCCGCTGACTTCGGATGTGTCATAGCCGCGGCCGAACTGTGCGCCACCAAAGCTGATTTCTTCGGAACTGTAGAGCGAGTCCGGACTGTATTGTCCTGCGGCCTTCAGTGTAAGAAGCAGTTTCTCGGTAGCCGCATAGATGAGCGTCGCATTGCCGTAGAACTTGGTGAAGTTCGGCACGGCGCCAAGGCGCGAATGCAGTTTATTGTCGGGGCCTGCGCCGAATATGGACAGGCCTTGCGTCATGCGGAATGACCCGCCGACCGTGATTGTCTCCCCGATGCGTCCCGTATATTGCGCGCCTGCATAGACGGCGCGGATCGCATCTTCGCTGAAAGAAATGCCGTTCAGGATATTCTTCGACGTCGTGTAGTAGCCGCCCGTCTCCAGCTTGAGCGTCTGATTGACTGCGCGGATCAGCGGGTAGCTCAGCTGGAAATCGAACTGGTTACTTTTGCTGATGAGCTCGTTCGGCGCAGGGATGTCGGGAGACAGCGAGCGCGCATAGGACGCACCGACCGTGGCGCGCAACCCGTCCGTGCCGATAAAGGTAGATGCGGCGGCGCGGTAATATTGCTGTTTGTCGAACTCGGGTGAAACGAGCGTCGTCACCGACAGCTGATCGCCAGAACCGAACGCATTATTGACCATGCCTGTGACATAAGTCGCAAAAGGCAGGTCTTCGAGATTGGACCGATTGTCGAGCGCGGTGGAAGCCGAAACGAGTTCGTAATCGGTGGTCAGCGTCAGCGTCGCCGAACCGGTATAAACATTCATGGCTGTCAGACGCCCGCCGATTTTCAGGCCGGGTATCTCGCTGATGAGAAGAAGGTAGCGCTGCAACGTATCAACCGTGAGAGGCCGTTCCGCCGTGATCCGGTTGCTGAATCGCTCGATGGTGCGGCGCAACCGGTCATTGTCCGTGTCGATCGAAACCTTGCCGATATAACCTTCGACGACACGCACAATGAGTGTTCCGCCGCGCACGACCTGGACGGGAATATAGGCGCGGCCCAGCGCATATCCGTTATCGGCATAGAGCTTGTTGACGGCGTCGAGCGAGGCGCGCAGATCGGCGGAGGTGATCTGCTTGTCGAGCAGGCCGTCGAACTTCGCAGCGATCTCCTTGGCATCGATGACCTTGTTGCCTGCAATGCGAACGGCCGAGAACCGGAAATTGAGCACTCGGGAAGATCCGTCGGGAAGATTGAGTTGTTCCTGCAATTTGGGAACTTCGCGCTTCGGAAGGTCCGGGGCCGGCTCCGGCGGTGTCAGCACGGTTCCAGGAGAGGGAGCGGTCTGGACATTCGGGGCCGCGGCCAGAACAGGATTTGAAATCAGTGCGACCGTCGATGTCGCGATAAGTAAAGCCCGACTGCGATTTGTCATGTCCCTCCACCCCAGATTGCCGTCCCGTGACGGCTTGATACTTGTCCGATTGACGAGTGCAACAAGCGTAGTCGAACCTGATTTCCGTTTAAGAAGAGTAATGTGCGCGATCGCCCCTTTGCGCGAGCGTGTGTACGTACTTAGTAGAAATGATTCTCGTGATGTCGAAAAATGTCGGCGAAGTGATACGCTTTGTCCAACTGCTGGAGAAGTTCTCCATGTCGGCGTAAGGGTTATGTTGAGCCGACAAAAAGTCAGAAATGCAGAGTGCTTGAAAGATTACTCTTTGTGCAGAGCAAAAGAACCCTGTTTTCGGGGGGGATATGAAGAATACCCATGACGCCAAAAGGGTCTGTGAAGTTGTTCCTCTGCCGCAAGGAATACCCGCAATACTAGTGTGGGAAAAATTAGTTGATGAATACAAGTTAGAATTAACGAATGATGTTGTTAAATCGATTCACCGGCACTGTCTCGACAAGACCTTGCAGGGTGTTACGGAGAAAATCGGCCAGGTGGGTTCGGAACACGGAGGGTGGAGTATCCGTGCTTTTCGGGCGATAGCTACGGGAGCTGCAACGAGGATTGCAGAAGGGGAATTCGATGGCGCTGGATCAGCGGGTATTGCGTAATCCGGTTGTGTTGCTTGGTGTTGGTGCGGCGCTGCTTGTTGCAGCGTTGGTCCTCATCTGGATCAGCCTGACCGGCCGCGACGCGCAACAGGCGGCTCTTGCCCCCTTGCAGCCCGCCCAGCAATCCGAACAGATCGAGACAGTCGAAATTCAGACGGCGGCCCGCGATATTCGGCGCGGGCACGCGCTTACTGCCGAAGATGTATCGACGACGCGTGTCGAGGCGCCCGCGCCGGAGGGAGCGATCGCGGCCGATATAGATGTTGTCGGTCATGTCGCCCAGGCGGATATTGCCGCCGGACAATTCTTGATGTCCAAGGCGCTTGGAAACGAACTCGCAGCCGCGGGGCTTGCCGCGCTCGTGCCGGATGGTTTCCGCGCCTATTCGATCAATGTGACCGAAGACGACATTCTTGGCGGCTTTCTGAAAGTCGGCGATCGGGCGGACATCTACGTCACCTTGCCGGGCAATATCTTCGCGCAGCAGCAGGTGGCAGGCGAAAAATCTGCGGACAGGAGCCGTGCGGCTCTTCTCCTTCAGAATATCCAGGTGCTTGCCGTCGGGCAGAAGCTCAGCACATCCGGTGCAGAAGCGGAGCTTGGGG
>CAYSVF010000399.1:0-2857 GCA_964434415.1 uncultured Parvibaculum sp. | reverse complement strand
AAGATGGCCCTCCCGACCTCGCCGTCCCAGATATTCCAGCTTTTACCGCTGCTTTCGCTTTGCATCGTGGCGTAGTCGGTCATGTTCCGGCTTGCCCTCCCGGGGATCCCGGAGGCCAGATTGCGCGAACGACTTTATGGAAGAGTTAATGGCCGAATTGCGTTTGTCCCGCTTTATGAATAGGACAACAGGGTAGCGAAACGAGCTGCGCGATTCCGGGACCGGTCAGACCGGCCTGTTCAAGGCGGTACGACGGGGATAAACCTGTCGCAGGCAGAAAACAGCGAGGCGAATATGGCAGGCAGCGTCAACAAGGTCATTCTGGTAGGCAATCTGGGCGCGGATCCTGAAATCCGCCGCACGCAGGACGGTCGGCCGATCGCAAATCTGCGGATAGCCACATCGGAAAGCTGGCGCGACAAGAATTCCGGCGAGCGCCGCGAACGCACCGAATGGCACCGCGTGGTGATTTTCAACGAGGGGCTGTGCCGGATCGCCGAGCAGTATCTGAAGAAGGGTTCCAAGGTCTATCTCGAGGGCGCGCTGCAGACCCGCAAATGGCAGGATCAGTCCGGTCAGGACCGTTATTCGACGGAAGTCGTGCTGCAGGGCTTCAATTCCGTCCTGACCATGCTCGACAGCCGTTCCGGTGGCGGGAGCGGCGACTTCGGTGGCGGTAACGGCGGTGGCAGCTACGGCAATGACGATTTCGGCGGCGGCAGCTCCGGTGGCGGGGGCGGCAATGATTTCGCCCAGGACCTCGACGACGAAATTCCGTTCTGAGGCATTCGCGGCCCTTTGCCGGGCATCGACGATCAGGGCCCCGTTCCGCCTGAAACCATGGCGGGCGGGGCCTTTCATTTGCCGTATTGCGGGCAGCCCGGCGGCCTGACTTTTTTCTCTTTTAAATCAATGTCTTACGTATCCCCCTTCGTGGTCTTTGAAGTTGCCGTGACAGGACCGACCTGCTAGATTGTGGGCAAGTCAAAAAAGTGGATTCGGAGCTCTTTCGACGCCTCTTTTTCATCCCTCAAAATGCCACGCAGCAAGGCCGGTTTTTCCAGCTCTGGCGGGCGCTCAAGAAGACGAAAAACACTTGTCCGATACTCCAGAAACCGATCAGCCGGGCGACGAGCCGATGTCCGGAAACGGGGACGGCATGAACGGCGGTCCTGGTGGCGGCCAGGGTGGCGGCGCCGGAAACGGCGAAGGCGGCGGCCCGCCGCCCGAGCGCGATGTGGCCCCGATTTCCATCGAAGAGGAAATGCGCACCTCCTATCTCGATTACGCTATGAGCGTGATCGTGAGCCGCGCGCTGCCCGATGCGCGCGACGGGCTGAAGCCCGTGCATCGCCGTATTCTCTTCTCGATGAACGAGAACGGGTACGACTGGAACAAGCCCTATCGCAAATCGGCCCGTGTGGTCGGCGATGTGATCGGTAAGTATCACCCTCATGGCGACCAGTCGATTTACGACGCGCTGGTGCGCATGGCGCAGGATTTCTCCATGCGCCTGCCGCTGGCCGACGGGCAGGGCAATTTCGGCTCGGTGGACGGCGACCCCGCCGCCGCCATGCGTTACACCGAAGTGCGCATGGCCAAGGCCGCGCATGCGCTCCTGAACGATATCGACAAGGATACGGTCGATTTTCAGGACAACTACGACGCAACCGAGCGCGAACCGAGCGTTCTGCCGGCCGAGTTTCCGAACCTTCTCGTCAATGGCGCCAACGGTATCGCCGTCGGCATGGCGACCAATGTGCCGCCGCATAATCTCGGCGAGGTCGTCGATGCCTGCGTCGCGCTGCTCGACAATCCGAACATCTCCATCGACGAGCTGATCGAATATGTTCCGGGCCCGGATTTTCCGACCGGTGGCATCATGCTCGGCCGCGCCGGCGCGAAATCGGCCTATCACACGGGGCGCGGCTCCATCGCCGTGCGCGCGAAGGTCGATATCGAGGAGACGAAGAAAGATCGTCAGGCGATCATTGTCAGCGAGATTCCCTATCAGGTGAACAAGACGACGCTGATCGAGAAGATTGCCGAGCTGGTGCGCGACAAGCGCATCGAGGGCATCAGCGATCTGCGCGACGAGTCCGACCGGCAGGGCATGCGCATCGTGATCGAGCTGAAGCGCGACGCGGTCCCCGATGTCGTGCTGAACCAGCTTTACCGCTTCTCGCAGCTTCAATCGTCCTTCGCGGCCAATATGCTGGCGCTCGATCATGGCCGCCCGGAAGTGATGAACCTCAAGCGGATGTTGCAGGCCTTCACGGCTTTCCGCGAAGAAGTCATTACGCGGCGGACCAAGTTCGAACTCGGCAAGGCGCGTGACCGGGCGCATGTGCTGGTGGGACTTGCCATCGCCGTCGCCAATATCGACGAGTTCATCCGCATCATCCGTTCATCGCCGGATCCCTCGACGGCGCGCGAGCGACTGACGGAGCGTAGCTGGCCCGCGCAGGACATTGCCCCGCTGGTGCGCCTCATCGACGATCCGCGCCATCGCCTGGCCGATGACGGCACGCTGACTCTCAGCGACACCCAGGCCCGCGCCATTCTCGACCTGCGCCTGCAGCGTCTGACAGCACTCGGCCGCGATGAAATCGGCGACGAGCTGAAGGGGCTGGGCGAAAGTATCGAGGAATATCTTTCCATTCTCCGCTCGCGCGAGAGGGTGCTGGGGATCATCCGCGACGAGCTGATCGGCATCCGGCAGGAATTCGCCACACCGCGCCGCACCGAGATCGCGGAAGCCGAATTCGAGATGGAAGACGAGGATCTCATCCAGCGCGAAGAGATGGTCGTCACGGTCAGCCATCAGGGCTACATCAAGCGCGTGCCGCTGCAGACC
>CAYSVF010000398.1:0-2901 GCA_964434415.1 uncultured Parvibaculum sp. | reverse complement strand
TCCGGGCTCCGCCGCCAGGCCCCCGTGCCTGAGCAGGGCGCGTCCACGAAGACGAGATCGGCCCGGCCCGCGAGCCCGCCAAGGTCCGGGTCCGCTTCGCCCGGCGTCCAGGGGTGGAGCGGCTGCGTCTGGATGTTGCGGCAGCCCGCCCGCTGCGCCCGGGGCATGAGCGCCTTGAGGCGCCGCGCCTCCAGATCGCAGGCGAAGATCTGGCCGTGGTTTTCCATCGTCGCGGCCAGCGCCAGCGATTTGCCGCCACCGCCCGCACAGAGATCGACCACCTGCTCGCCCGGCTTCGCACCGGCCAGCAGGCAGGCGAGTTGGGAGCCTTCATCCTGAATCTCAACAAGCCCGTCCTTGAAGGGCTTTAGCGCGGGCAGATTGGCTTTCTTCAAAAGCCTTATGGACCAGGGGGATAGCGCCCCTTCCTCGACCTCGGCGTCAGCCTCTTTCAGGGCCGTCATCACGTCTTCACGCGATGCTTTAAGCGTGTTGGCGCGCAAATCCGTCGGTGCGCGATCCATCAGCGCGGCCAGTTCCGGCTCCAGCCGGTCGCCGAAGGCTTCCTCGAATTCGGGGTGCAACCAGTCCGGATAGTTGAGGCGGATATGGGGGGCGATGTCCGGCCCCGGCAGCGCGGCCGCTTTCAGCGCCGCGGCTTCCGCTTCGGTGGCGGGTGCGGGGTCATGCTTCTCGCCGGTCATCAGGGCGAGCACGGCATCGGCCCCCTCGCCCGCGCGCAGCGTCAGCCAGCCCATCGCCATCAGCCGCGGTGCATCGTCTCCCATCGCATGGGCGAGTTCCGCCTTGTGGCGCAGCACGCCATAGACGATGGCGCTCACCGCCGCCCGGTCCTTCGAGCCGGCATAACGGCTCGCCCTTGCCCAGTTCTCGAAGATGCGGTCCGCCGGCGTCTCGCTGCGGAAGATATCGACCAGAATATCGATAGCGGCGGAAAGCCGCGCGCCGGGGGTCATGGGCCGGACCTTTTAGAGGCTGCTCCCGCCCGGATAGTTCGGGGCTTCGCGGGTGATCGTCACGTCATGGACATGGCTTTCGCGCAGCGAGGCGGACGAGATGCGGACGAATTCGGCCCGCTCCTGGAATTCCTTGATGGAGGCGGAGCCCGTATAGCCCATGGCGGCGCGCAGGCCCCCCACGAGCTGGTGGATCACCGTGCCGACCGGGCCCTTATAGGCGACCTGGCCTTCGATGCCTTCCGGCACCAGCTTCAGCGTGTCCTTCACATCCTGCTGGAAATAGCGGTCGGCGGAGCCCACCGCCATCGCGCCCACCGAGCCCATGCCGCGATAGGCCTTGTAGCTGCGGCCCTGATAGAGGAAGACCTCGCCCGGGCTTTCCTCGGTGCCCGCAAAGAGCGAGCCCAGCATGGCGCATTCCGCGCCCGCCGCGATGGCCTTGGCGAGGTCGCCGGAAAACTTGATGCCGCCATCCGCGATGACGGGCGTATCGGTCTTCTGCGCCGCTTCCACCGCATCCATGATGGCGGTGAGCTGGGGCACGCCGACACCGGCCACGATGCGGGTGGTGCAGATGGAGCCCGGCCCGATGCCGACCTTCACCGCGTCGGCACCCGCGTCGATCAGCGATTTCGCGCCGTCGCCGGTCGCCACATTGCCGGCGATCACCTGCGTGGAATTGGAGAGTTTCTTGATGCGCTGCACCGCTTCCGCCACGCGGGCGGAATGGCCATGCGCGGTATCGACCACGATCACATCCGCGCCGCCGTCGATCAGGGCCGCCGAGCGCTCATAGCCTTCATCGCCCACCGTGGTGGCGGCGGCGACCCGCAGGCGGCCTTGCGTATCCTTGGCCGCATTGGGGTGAAGCTGGGCCTTCTCGATATCCTTCACCGTGATGAGGCCGACGCAGCGATAGGCGTCGTCCACCACCAGCAGCTTTTCGATGCGGTGCCTGTGGAGAAGCTTCTTGGCCTCGTCCTGGCTCACCCCGTCATTCACCGTGATGAGGTTTTCCTTCGTCATCAGGTTGCGGACGGGCTCGACCATATTGCTGGCGAAGCGCACATCGCGGTTGGTGAGAATGCCGACGAGCTTGCCCGTTTCCGGCTCCACCACCGGAATGCCCGAAATCCGGTTGCGCTCCATCAGGTCCAGCGCTTCGGCCAGCGTCGCATCCGGGCCGATGGTGACCGGGTTCACCACCATGCCGCTTTCGAACTTCTTCACCTGGCGGACCTGCTCGGCCTGCGCCTCGATGGTCATGTTGCGGTGGAGGACGCCCATGCCGCCGGCCTGCGCCATGGCGATGGCCAGCCGCGCTTCGGTGACGGTGTCCATCGCCGAGGAGATGATCGGAATACCGAGCTGGATGGATTTGGTAAGGCGGGTGCGGGTTTCCGCCTGGCTGGGCATGACCGTCGATGCCGCTGGCAACAGCAGTACATCGTCGAACGTCAGAGCATCGCGGATTTTCATGCCAACCTCCTGTCGGGGGGCCGTTTTCCCGAATGAAAAACGAGCCTGCCTGCCTTGTGTTGGCGCTGGTTCTTAACACCGAAGCGGGGATATGCAAAGCGCTTCTCTTCGCATTGCGGCACAGTTTTATCGCAACGGGCAAAAGCCGGGCAAAGCCCTTGGCGTCAGGCCTCTTCCGCCTCGTCCGTCCCCTCTCCCCGGCCCTTGAAGCCGGTTGCCAGCACATACATTTCCGACGAATCGGCACGGCTGGCCTTGGGTTTCACATGCCGCACGACCTTGAAATGCTGCTTCAGGAAGGCCAGTAGCTCGTTTTCCGTGCCGCCCCGGAACACCTTGGCGATGAAGGCGCCGTCCTCGTTCAGCACCTCGATGGCGAAATGGGCCGCCGCCTCGCACAGCGCCATGATCTTCAGATGGTCGGTCTGCTTGTGGCCGGTCG
>CAYSVF010000397.1:0-2910 GCA_964434415.1 uncultured Parvibaculum sp. | reverse complement strand
GATCACCAAGGCGATGCAGATGGTCGCCGCCGCGAAACTGCGCCGTGCGCAGGAAGCGGCCGAAGCGGCGCGTCCCTATGCGGAGCGTATGGACCGCGTGATGGCCAACCTCGCCGCGGGCATGAAGGATCGGGACGATGCGCCCGAGCTTCTGGTCGGTAATGGCAAGGACCAGGTTCATCTGCTGGTCGTCGCGACCGCCGAACGCGGTCTGTGCGGCGGTTTCAACGCCTCCATCGTGCGTCTGGCGCGCGAACGCATCGGCAAGCTGCTCGGTGAAGGCAAGACCGTGAAGATCCTGTGCGTCGGCAAGAAGGGCCGGGATGCGCTGAAGCGGCTTTACGGCGACTACATCATCGACACGATCGAGTTTTCCGGCGTACGCAAGTTCGGTTTCGAACATGCCGACCAGGTCGGGCAGCGCGTGATCGACATGTTCGAGAATGGCGAGTTCGATGTCTGCACGCTGTTCTATTCCCGCTTCCAGAATGTCGTGACGCAGATCCCGACGACTCAGTCGCTGATCCCCGCCTCGGTGGGCGGCGCGGAGCCCGAAGAGGAAATCGTGGCGCGTCTCGGCGGTGCGATCTACGAATATGAGCCGGACGAAACGGAGATCCTGAAGGATCTGCTGCCGCGCAATCTCTCGGTCCAGATTTTCCGGGCACTGCTCGAAAACGGCGCCAGCGAGGAAGGTGCGCGCATGACCGCGATGGACAATGCGACGCGCAATGCGGGCGAGATGATCGACAAGCTGACGATCACCTACAACCGTACGCGTCAGGCGCAGATCACGAAGGAACTGATCGAAATTATTTCCGGTGCGGAAGCGCTCTAAAGGGCGGTGCCGGAAACGAGAAGGGCGAAAATGCCCCGTTAGGATATGAGGGCCGAAAGGCCGGATGATTCCGAAGGGGTACGATGCCCGAGTTAGGTAACAGGCAAGGCTGGCGAAGCCGGCTGCTTGCGAATGTAAGAAGGCTTCTGGCGCGTATCCTTCCGGGGAGTGCGTCCGGGCCGAAGGCGCTACCGGCGCCTGCCAGGCAGGAAGACGCTCCGATTTCGGGCGTCACTGCGACGGAGCAGGCGGAAGCGGTCGCGGAAGCAATGGATGCGGTTCCGGCCGCGCCGGATGACGATAACGGGGAAGCGGTTGAGCGCTTTCCGGCATGCGAAGCAGGGATAGACAGTATGAGCAATGTTGTCGGCAAGATCAGTCAGGTGATTGGCGCCGTCGTGGACGTCGAATTCGACGATCACCTGCCGGCCATCATGAACGCGCTGGAGACCGATAATAACGGTACCCGTCTGGTGCTCGAAGTGGCTCAGCATCTGGGTGAAAATACGGTGCGCACCATCGCCATGGACTCGACCGAAGGGCTTACCCGCGGTCAGGAAGTGAACGATACGGGCCACTCCATCCAGGTGCCGGTCGGCGAAGCGACGCTCGGGCGCATCATGAATGTGATCGGCGAGCCCGTGGACGAAGCCGGCCCCATCGAAGGCGAAGCCGTCCGCGAGATTCATCAGGAAGCCCCTGAATTCGTCGAGCAGTCCACGGAAGCCGAGATGCTGGTCACCGGCATCAAGGTGGTGGACCTTCTCGCCCCTTACGCTCGTGGCGGTAAGATCGGCCTGTTCGGCGGCGCCGGCGTGGGCAAGACGGTGCTCATTCAGGAGCTCATCAACAACATCGCGAAGGCGCATGGCGGTTATTCCGTGTTTGCCGGCGTGGGCGAGCGCACGCGCGAGGGCAACGACCTCTACTACGAATTCATCGAGTCCGGCGTGAACAAGGATCCCAAGGAGAGAACAACGGTTCGACCACGGGTTCCAAATGTGCGCTGATCTACGGCCAGATGAACGAGCCGCCCGGAGCGCGCGCCCGCGTGGCGCTCGACGGTGTGGTAGACGCGGTCGGCCGGGCCGTAGGGCTCGTTGTCGCCGATGACCATCTCGCCGTCGCCGCGCGCTGCCTCCAGCAGCGGCCCGGAAAGCCGCATGTCCGCGCCGTGGACGATGCCGACATGCCAGGGGCGGTCGACGCCGCGATAGACGGGCGTGAAGGTATGGACGGTGACGAAGGCGGTCGAGCCGGCGTCGCGCGCGTCGAGCGCCTGCTTAAGCGCCGCATGGAAGGGCTCGTAGAGCGCGATGCGCCGCAGCTCCGCCTCGGCGTCGGAAATGCCGGCATTGCCGGGAATCCCGGTCGTCTCGCTGAGGCTGGCGATGGAGCCCAGCTCGCCGGGCGCCCGGTTCACATCGAGCAGCAGCCGTGAATAGCGCGAGTGCACCAATGGCGCGTCGAAATGCGCCGAGAGCGCCCGCGCCACCGGCAGCGCGCCGGGATCCCATGCGATGTGGCGGGCGATGTCGTCGGGCGAGAGGCCGAGGCCGCGATACTCCGGCGGCATAGCGTTGGAGGCGTGGTCGCAGCTGAGGACGTTGCGCCCGCGTCCCTGCGGGTTGTCGACGCCGACCGGGTCGGCGAAGACATTCGTCTCGGTTGCGCGCGCCGCGGTGGTCAACGCCTCTTTCCCCCTGTCCGGCCGTTCGGCAACCCGTATGAATTGCTACAAATTCGGATTTATTGGCCAGCCTGTAAGATATGATACGATGCGGCGGCAGCCTGTCAACGCCGCCTTCGACGCCCGGGGAGAGCACGCGCGAGCATGGACCAGACCGTCGCCGAGGAAATCCGCGGCCAGCTCGACCGCTTCACCGCGACCGAGCGCCGCGTCGCCCATGCGCTGCTCGCGAACTACCCGCTGATCGGGCTGCAGACGGTGGCCGAGTTCGCCGGCCGGGTCGGCGTCAGCGCGCCGACCATCCTGCGCTTCATCGGCAAGCTCGGCTTCCCCGCCTACGCCGATTTCCAGCGCCGCCTGCACGAGGAGCTGGAGGCGCAGC
>CAYSVF010000396.1:0-2921 GCA_964434415.1 uncultured Parvibaculum sp. | reverse complement strand
GGGCGACGGACTTCTTGTCGGTGGTGAGGATTTCCTTCACCGCCTTACGGGCGAGACTGTTGATCTCGCGTTCGAGGTTACGCACACCGGCCTCGCGCGTGTAGACGCGGATCAGGTGGCGCAGAGCGTCGTCGTCGATGGACCATTCGCCCTTGCGCAGGCCATGGCTCTCGACCGCCTTGTCGATGAGGTGACGGCGGGCGATCTCCACCTTCTCATCCTCGGTGTAGCCGGCGATCCGGATGATCTCCATACGGTCGAGCAGCGGGCCGGGGATGTTGAGCGTGTTCGCCGTCGTCACGAACATGACGTCGGACAGGTCGTAGTCCACTTCCAGATAGTGATCGGCGAAGGTGCCGTTCTGCTCCGGGTCGAGCACTTCCAGCAGGGCCGAAGAGGGATCGCCACGGAAGTCCGCGCCCATCTTGTCGATCTCGTCGAGCAGGAAGAGCGGGTTGGTGTGCTTCACCTTCTTCATCGACTGGATGACCTTGCCGGGCATGGAGCCAATATAGGTCCGCCGGTGACCGCGGATTTCCGCTTCGTCGCGTACGCCGCCAAGCGACATGCGCACGAATTCGCGGCCCGTCGCGCGGGCGATCGACTTGCCAAGCGAGGTCTTGCCGACGCCGGGCGGGCCGACGAGGCAGAGGATCGGGCCCTTCAACTTGTTGGAACGCTGCTGAACGGCAAGATACTCGACGATCCGCTCCTTGACCTTCTCCAGGCCAAAGTGATCCGTATCCAGAATTTCCTGCGCGGCGTTCAGATCCTTCTTCACCCGGGCCTTCTTCTTCCACGGGATCGACAGCATCCAGTCGAGGTAGTTGCGCACCACCGTCGCTTCCGCCGACATCGGGCTCATTTGCTTCAGCTTCTTGAGTTCGGCCTGAGCCTTTTCGCGCGCTTCCTTGGAGAGCTTGGTCTTTTCGATCCGCTCTTCCAGTTCGCGCAGCTCGTCCTTGCCATCATCGCTGTCGCCGAGCTCCTTCTGAATGGCCTTGAGCTGCTCGTTCAGATAGTACTCGCGCTGCGTCTTCTCCATCTGGCGCTTCACGCGGCTGCGGATACGCTTTTCCACCTGCAGCACGCTGATCTCGCCTTCCATGAGCGAGTAGACGCGCTCCAGACGCGAGGTCACGGAGGGCATTTCGAGAAGCTCCTGCTTCTCGGGCAGCTTGATGTTGATGTGGCTCGCGATCGTATCGGCGAGCTTGGCGGAATCGTCGATCTGACCGATCGAAGCGGTCACCTCCGGCGGCACCTTCTTGTTGAGCTTCACATAGCTCTCGAACTGGGTGACGACCGAACGCGCCAGGCCTTCGAGCTGATCGTCATCTTCGGATTCCTCCTCGATGACTTCGATCTCGGCCTCGAAGAATTCCTCATTGCCGGTATAGCGCTTCACGCGGGCGCGCTTCACGCCCTCGACCAGCACCTTCACAGTGTTGTCGGGCAGCTTCAGCAACTGGAGCACGGTCCCGACGGCGCCGACCTCGTAGATTTCATCCGTGGCGGGATTATCGTCCGCCGCATTCTTCTGGGCGACCAGAAGAATCTGCTTGTCGTCCTGCATCACGTTTTCGAGCGCGCTCACCGACTTTTCGCGTCCGACGAAAAGGGGCACGATCATGTGCGGAAACACGACGATGTCGCGAAGCGGCAGAACCGGAAGCGTCAGCTTGTCGCCGCCACTCACGTCGCCTGCGGAACCTTCAGCTTTTTCATTTTCGTCAGACATGCTCATACCTTCCGTTACGCCCGCAGCCTGGAGACTAGCATTCTCATTATGAATGAATGCTGATCGCCGTCCTCAAGGGGTCAGCTTACCCGGATTCGGATAGCCGTGAGAGCGATCGCTTTCTGGGGGAGGCGCCCCGACCGGATGGGGAGCGCCGCGCAGACCCGAAACTGCAGGACTTTACTCTGTTGATAAAGAAATGGCCTTGAAAGCCTATGCTTTCAAGGCCATCCCCAAAATCGGGAAAAGTCCTTTCGGATCAGGCGCTTGTCTCTACGTCATCCTGCCGTTCGGCATAGATATAGAGGGGACGCGCCTTGCCCTCGACCACTTCGTGGCCGATGACGACCTCTTCGACGCCCTCAAGCGCGGGCAATTCGAACATGGTGTCGAGCAGGATCGCTTCCAGAATCGAGCGCAGGCCGCGCGCGCCGGTTTTGCGTTCGATGCCCTTTCGAGCGATCGCCCTCAGCGCTTCCTCGGAGAAAGTGAGCTTCACGTTCTCCATGTCGAAGAGGCGCTCATACTGCTTCACCAGCGCGTTCTTCGGCACGGTCAGGATCTGGATCAGCGCATCCTCGTCGAGGTCTTCCAGCGTCGCCAGAACCGGGACACGACCGACGAATTCGGGAATCAGGCCGAATTTCAGCAGGTCTTCCGGCTCAAGCTCCTTGAGAAGCTCGCCCACCTTGCGCTCTTCCGGGGAGGAGACGTTGGCCGAGAAGCCGATGCCCTGCCCCTTGCCGCGCCCGGCAATGATCTTGTCGAGACCCGCAAAAGCGCCGCCGCAGATGAACAGGATGTTCGTCGTGTCGACCTGCAGGAATTCCTGCTGCGGGTGCTTGCGGCCGCCCTGGGGCGGTACGGAGGCAACGGTGCCTTCCATGATCTTCAGCAGCGCCTGCTGCACGCCCTCGCCCGACACGTCCCTCGTTATGGAGGGGTTGTCGGATTTGCGGCTGATCTTGTCGACCTCGTCGATATAGACGATGCCGCGCTGCGCACGCTCGACATTGTAGTCGGCCGACTGCAGCAGCTTCAGGATGATGTTTTCCACATCCTCGCCAACATAACCGGCTTCGGTCAGCGTCGTCGCATCCGCCATGGTGAACGGCACATCGAGAATGCGCGCGAGCGTCTGGGCCAGAAGCGTCTTGCCGCAGCCTGTGGGGCCGATCAG
>CAYSVF010000395.1:0-2944 GCA_964434415.1 uncultured Parvibaculum sp. | reverse complement strand
GGCGCCCGCGGTGCCGCTGGTCGCAAATGTGACCGCCTCGCGCGTGGCCGATGCCGAAACCATTCGCGACCTGCTGGTGCAGCAGGTGACGGGCATGGTCCGCTGGCGCGAAAGCGTTCTTTATATGGTGGACGAGGGCGTGACCCAGCTTGTGGAAGTCGGTGCCGGCAAGGTGCTGACGGGCATGGCAAAACGCATCGCCAAGGAAGCCGAAACCGCCGCCGTCGGCACGCCTGCCGATGTCGAGGCCTTTTTGAAGACACTCTGAGCGCCCATATACGCCCAGACAGGGAAAGAGACGAAAGGGGAGAGAATGTTCGACCTCACCGGTAAAAGCGCGCTCGTGACCGGCGCCTCCGGCGGCATCGGGTCCGAGATTGCCCGGGCGCTGCACGCGCAGGGCGCGACCGTGGCGCTGTCCGGCACGCGCAAGGAAGCGCTCGACGGACTGGCCTCCGAGCTTGGCGAGCGCACCCATGTGCTGCCCTGCAATCTCTCCGACGGCGAGGCCGTGGATGCGCTGCCCAAGCAGGCGGAAGAAGCCATGGGCGGCATGGACATTCTCATCAACAATGCAGGCCTTACCCGCGACAACATCTTCATGCGCATGAAGGATGAAGAGTGGGAAGAAGTTCTGCGCGTGAACCTCACTGCCGCCTTCCGCCTGTCGCGCGGCGTCATGCGCGGCATGATGAAGCGCCGCTGGGGCCGCATCATCGGCATCACCTCGGTGGTGGGCGTGACAGGCAATCCCGGTCAGGCGAATTATGCGGCCTCCAAGGCCGGCATGATCGGCATGACCAAATCGATTGCGCAGGAAGTCGCAAGCCGTAACATCACCGCCAACTGCATTGCGCCGGGCTTCATCGGCAGCGCCATGACGGATGCGCTGAACGAAGACCAGAAGGTGCGAATTCTTGCGACGATTCCCGCCGCGCGTCTCGGCGATGCCAGGGAAATCGCGTCCGCCGCGGTCTATCTCGCCAGCGACGAGGCCGCTTACGTGACGGGCCAGACCCTTCATGTGAACGGCGGCATGGCCATGATCTGAAGCCGGAGATCCCGTTCTCCGAAAAACTGTTGCAATTCAGGGGTGTAACCTAGCGTAACCAGCAATACCCCTTGCTGGTACATGGCGGAAATATGTGATACCTAGGCCGTCGATTTGGCTTGCGGCCAGGCCCTTTTCTGGGCCAGAAGGGGGACGATTTTCTGCCGAATTCGATCGCGAGCAATCCTCGGGGTCCGAAGCGGGTATAACCGCCAGGGACCGGGGCCGGTCAAAACAACGATCTGAGGACTTGAGAATGAGTGAAGATATCGCGGAACGCCTGAAGAAGATCGTCGTCGAACACCTTGGTGTCGATGCCGACAAGGTCACCGAGAACGCCAGCTTCATCGACGACCTGGGCGCAGACAGCCTCGACAACGTCGAACTGGTTATGGCGTTTGAAGAAGAATTCGGCGTGGAGATTCCGGACGATGCCGCCGAGAAGATCCTGACCGTCAAGGATGCGATCGAGTTCGTTAAATCGAACCAGTCGTAAAGTCCTCTCGTGGCGGCCGGCCGGCGACGAACGACGCCTGCCGGCCCCGCGAATTATGAAGATTTCCCTCCCGTCCGGACTTCGCTGAAGAAGCAAGCTCGGGGGAACGAAGTCGCAAGGGAGTTCGAAGCGCATGAGACGTGTCGTCGTTACTGGTGTGGGCATGGTCTCGCCGCTTGGCTGCGGCGCCGAGACGACCTGGAAACGGATTCTCAACGGCGAGTCCGGCGCTCGGAAAATCGACAAGTTCGATGTTTCCGATCTTCCCTGCAAGATTGCCATGCCTGTACCGCGCGAAGGCGAGGGGGCGTTCAATCCGGATGACTGGATGGACCCCAAGGAAGCCAAGCGCGTCGACGAATTCATCGTCTATGCCGTCTCCGCCGCCACGCAGGCGCTTCAGGATGCCGGCTGGAAGCCCGAAACCGAGGAAGATCAGTGCCGCACGGGCACGATGATCGGCTCGGGCATTGGCGGCCTGGAAGGCATCGCCGACACGGCGATCACGCTGAAGGAAAAGGGCCCGCGCCGCGTGAGCCCGTTCTTCATCACCGGACGACTCATCAATCTCGCCTCCGGCTACGTCTCCATTCAGCACGGGCTGAAGGGACCGAACCACGCCGTCGTCACCGCCTGTTCGACAGGCGCGCACGCCATCGGCGACGCGGCGCGTCTGATCGCGCTGGACGATGCCGACGTGATGGTCGCGGGCGGCGCGGAATCGGCGATCAACCGGATGGGCATTGCAGGCTTTGCCGCCTGCCGCGCGCTGTCCACGAGCTTCAACGACGACCCGACGAAAGCATCGCGCCCCTATGATACGGATCGCGACGGCTTCGTGATGGGCGAGGGCGCGGGCGTGGTGGTGCTCGAAGAGTACGAACATGCCAAGGCGCGCGGCGCGAAGATTTACGGCGAAGTGGTCGGCTATGGCCTGTCGGGCGACGCCTATCACATCACCGCCCCGCCGGAAGACGGCAATGGCGGCTTCCGCTCCATGCAGGCCGCGCTGAAGCGCGCCGGCATAACCGCCTCCGACCTCGACTATGTGAACGCGCATGGCACCTCGACCATGGCCGACACGATCGAGCTTGGCGCCGTCTCGCGCCTGCTCGGCAATGCGGTGAGCAAGGTGTCGATGTCGTCCACCAAATCGTCGATAGGCCATCTGCTGGGCGCGGCGGGCGCGGTGGAAGCGATCTTCTGCCTGCTGGCCATGCGCGACAGCAAGCTGCCGCCGACGCTCAATCTCGACAATCCGGCGGTTGAAACCGAAATCGACCTGGTGCCCAAAAAGGCCGTGGACAAGGAAGTGAATTACGCCCTGTCCAACTCCTTCGGCTTTGGCGGCACCAACGCCTCTCTCGTCATGAAGAAGGTGACTGATTGAGCGAGCC